>NZ_JBYCZL010000012.1:0-184236 GCF_057586215.1 Roseomonas sp. SRI_022 | reverse complement strand
GCGCTGCCCGCCGATGCCCAGGTGGAGGTCGGCTGCCGCCCACTGCGCGGGGAAGCCGGCGCGCTGCTGCGCGTCACCGATGTGACGGCGCGGCTGCGCATGCAGGCGCAACTCGAGGAAGGCGCGCGTCTTCAATCGGTCGGGCGCCTCGCGGGCGGCGTCGCGCATGACTTCAACAACCTGCTCGCCGCGATCACCGGCGCCGCCGAGGCCGCGCTGGCGCGCCAGCCCGATGCGCCGACCGCCGAGGATCTGCGCCAGATCCTCGACAGCGCGACGCGCGGTGCGAGGCTGGTGAAGCAGTTGCTCGCCTTCGCCAGCCGCCAGGCGCTCGCGCCGCGCGTGCTGCCGCTGGCCGCCACGGTCGAGGCGATGGCCCCGCTGCTGCGGCGGCTGCTCGGCGGGCGGCATCTCCTCGCGCTCGACCTGCCGCCGAAACCCGGGCCGCGCGTGCGGGTGGACGCCTCGCAACTCGACCAGGTGCTGCTGAACCTCGTGGTGAATGCGCGCGATGCCATGCCGGGGGGCGGCGGCATCCGCGTCGGCATCGAGGCGGTGGCGCTGTCGGTGGAGCGCGTCGAGCCGGGGGCGGTGGTACCGCCGGGCGAATGGGTCATGCTGACGGTGGAGGACAGCGGCCGCGGCATCGCGCCGGCCGACCTGCCGCGCATCTTCGAGCCCTTCTTCACGACGCGGCGCACCGAAGGCGGCACGGGGCTCGGCCTGTCCACCGTGATCGGCATCCTGCGGCAATCGGGTGGGCATGTGACCGTGACCTCCCGGCTTGGGGAGGGGACGGCCTTCCGGCTCTGGTTCCCCGCGGTGGCGGAGGCGGCCGAGGTGGCGCCCGTTCCGCCCGCACCAGCCGTGGCGCCCATGAGTGCGACGCGGCGCGTGCTGCTGGTCGAGGATGAGGCGCCGCTGCGCCGCCTCGCTGCCCATGCCCTGAAGACGGCCGGGCATGACGTGCGCGAGGCGGATGATGCCGAGGCTGCGCTGGAGGTGCTCGGGGAGGGCTTCGCGCCGGAGGTGCTCGTCACCGACGTGACCATGCCCGGGGAGATGGACGGGCTGGCGCTCGCCGATGCGTTGCGCGGCGCGCTGCCCGGACTGAGGGTCGTCCTGGTGTCCGGCTATGCCGAGCGGGCGGTGGGGGAAGGGGTGGCGGCGCGAGGCTTCGTCTATCTTGAGAAGCCGTTCCGCATGAAGGCGCTGCTGGAAGTGGTGGACGGTTCCAGTTCTTAATTTGTTCTTGCCGTTCCGCCGCGCCGGGCGCATCTTTCCCTTGCGCCGAATCGCACCGCCATGTGCGGGTGAAGGCGGGCCCGCCGGGTCGAACCGCCGGGCGGTTCGCTACGAATGGGCGATTGTGTGAATGGAGAAATCGCCCTATGGTTGATAAATCGTTGCCGGATCGGGGGAAGGGCATGGATAAGGGAAAGGCGCTCGACGCCGCGCTGAGCCAGATCGAACGGGCCTTCGGCAAGGGTTCGATCATGCGCCTCGGTGCCAAGCAGGCGGCGCAGGGGGAGGTCGAGGTGGTCTCGACCGGCTCGCTCGGCCTCGACCTCGCGCTCGGCATCGGCGGGCTGCCCAAGGGGCGCATCGTCGAGATCTACGGGCCGGAATCCTCGGGCAAGACGACGCTCGCGCTGCACTGCATCGCGGAAGCGCAGAAGCGCGGCGGCACCTGCGCCTTCGTGGACGCGGAACACGCGCTCGATCCGGGCTATGCCAAGAAGCTCGGCGTCGATGTGGACAACCTGCTGATCAGCCAGCCCGATGCCGGTGAACAGGCACTCGAGATCGCCGATACGCTGGTGCGTTCGGGCGCGGTCGACGTGCTGGTGGTGGACAGCGTCGCCGCGCTGGTGCCGCGCGCCGAACTCGAAGGCGAGATGGGCGACAGCCATGTCGGCCTGCATGCCCGCCTGATGTCCCAGGCGCTGCGCAAGCTGACCGGCTCAGTCTCCAAGTCCAATACGCTGCTGATCTTCCTGAACCAGATCCGGCTCAAGATCGGCGTGATGTTCGGCAACCCGGAGACCACCACGGGCGGCAATGCGCTGAAGTTCTATGCCTCGGTCCGCATGGAGATCCGCCGCATCGGCGCCATCAAGGACCGCGACGAGGTCACCGGCAACCACACCCGCGTCAAGGTGGTGAAGAACAAGATGGCCCCGCCGTTCCGCGAGGTCGAGTTCGACATCATGTATGGCGAGGGCATCTCCAAGGTCGGCGAGCTGATCGACCTCGGCGTGAAGGCCAATGTGGTCGAGAAGTCGGGCGCCTGGTTCTCCTGCGACAGCCAGCGCATCGGCCAGGGGCGCGAGAACGCGAAGCAGTTCCTGCGCGACCATCCCGAGATGGCCAATTCCATCGAACAGCGCATCCGCGGCCAGGCCGGCCTGCTCGCCGAGCAGATGCTGGTCGGCGAGGGCGACGGGGATGACGAGGCGCTGGCGGCCGAATAGGCCGCGCCATATTGCGCGACTGAGGGCGCCCGCGGCATTCGTGTCGCGGGCGTTGTCGTGTCAGGCGCCGCAACCATCGACCGGCATCGCGTGTTCTCCGACGACAGGAGACACACCGATGAACACGCCTCGTCCTCCTCGCCTGCCGAAGATCACCCCGCAAACGCCCCCGGCCTCGCCGCATCCGATGCATCGGCCCGACGAGCGCAAGGAGGGCGGGCCGGACTATGGAAAGGGCGAGAAGCAGCGCGAGAACCGCCGCAAATCCGAAGAGGAGGCAGAGCGGGAGGAAGGCAGGCCGTAGGCCGCCCCGGCACTCCGGCCGGCCCCCTCCGCACACCGGCACCCCGCAATTTTTCGGGCTACAGCCGCCGCGCCGGGACCGGCGCGACCCCCAGCGCCCCTTCACGGCCCGCGCGGCGCGCGCTACCTGTCGCTCCCTTTAGGGCCAACACCTTGCCGGGACGGGTTTTTCCCGGGCGACGCGACGGGCGGGACATGACCAGCAGCAACGACATTCGGGCCACCTTCCTCGACTACTTCCACCGCAACGGTCATGAGGTGGTGGAATCGAGCCCGCTGGTCCCGCGCAACGACCCGACGCTGATGTTCGCGAACTCGGGCATGGTGCAGTTCAAGAACGTCTTCACCGGGCAGGAGACGCGGCCCTACAAGCGCGCCACCACGGCCCAGAAATCCGTGCGCGCCGGCGGCAAGCACAACGACCTCGACAATGTCGGCTACACCGCGCGCCACCACACCTTCTTCGAGATGCTGGGGAACTTCTCCTTCGGCGACTATTTCAAGGAACAGGCGATCCCCTATGCCTGGGACCTGCTGACCAAGGATTTCGCGCTGCCGAAGGACCGGCTGCTGGTCACTGTCTATTCCGAGGACGACGACGCGGCGGCGATCTGGAAGAAGGTCGCGGGCCTGCCCGACAGCCGCATCATCCGCATCTCCACCTCCGACAATTTCTGGCGCATGGGCGACACCGGCCCCTGCGGCCCCTGTTCCGAGATCTTCTTCGACCACGGCGACAAGATCCCCGGCGGCCCGCCCGGCAGCCCGGACGAGGATGGCGACCGGTTCATCGAGATCTGGAACCTGGTCTTCATGCAGTTCCTCGAGGACCCGCCCGGCACGCGTAATCCGCTGCCGCGCCCGTCCATCGACACCGGTATGGGCCTGGAACGCTTCGCGGCGATCCTGCAGGGCAAGCACGACAACTACGACACCGACACGCTGCGCGCGCTGATCCTCGCCAGCGCGGAAGCGACGGGGCAGGAACCGGATGGGCCGTTCCGGTCCAGCCATCGCGTGGTCGCCGACCATCTGCGCGCCGGCGCCTTCCTGATCGCCGATGGCGTGCTGCCGTCGAATGAGGGCCGCGGCTACGTCCTGCGCCGCATCCTGCGCCGCGCGATGCGCCATGCCCACATGATGGGGTCGCGCGATCCGCTGATGCACCGCCTGCTGCCGGCGCTGGTGCGCCAGATGGGTGCGGCCTATCCGGAACTGGTGCGCGCCGAGGCGCTGATCAGCGAGACGCTGCGCCTGGAGGAAACCCGCTTCCGCTCGCTGCTGGAACGCGGCCTCGGCCTGCTGGCGGAGGAAACCGGCAAGCTCGGCGACAAGCAGACGCTGCCGGGCGACGTCGCCTTCCGTCTGTACGACACCTACGGTTTCCCGCTCGACCTGACGCAGGATGCGCTGCGTGCCGAAGGTCGCCCGGTCGATGTCGAAGGCTTCAATGCCGCCATGGCCGAACAGCGCAAGCGCGCCCGCGCCGCCTGGGCCGGCAGCGGCGAGGCGGCGACGGAAGGCGTGTGGTTCGACCTGAAGGAAAAGGTCGGCGCCAGCGAGTTCCTCGGCTACAGCACCGAAACGGCGGAAGGCGAGATCGTCGCCATCGTCGCCGACGGCAAGCCGGTTGGCGGCGCGCCGGTCGGCACCGAGGTCGCGGTGCTGCTGAACCAGACGCCCTTCTATGCGGAATCCGGCGGCCAGGTCGGCGACACCGGCATCATCCAGGCCGGTGACGCCTGCCGCATCGAAATCCGTGACACGCAGAAGAAGCTCGGCGCGCTGTTCGTCCATGTCGGCACCGTGGTGGCGGGCGAGGCGAAACTCGGCCTGGCCGTCACGGCGGAGGTCGATCACGCGCGGCGGTCCAGGATCCGCTCCCACCACTCCGCGACGCATCTGCTGCATGAGGCGCTGCGCCGCCGCCTCGGTAACCATGTCGCGCAGAAGGGCTCGCTGAACGCACCGGACCGGCTGCGCTTCGACGTCTCCCAGCCCACGCCGATGACGGAGGAAGACCTGCACTGGGTCGAGGCCGAGGTGAACGCCCGCATCCGCGAGAATGCCGAGGTCGTCACCCGCCTGATGACGCCCGAGGCCGCCGTCGAAGCGGGTGCGATGGCACTGTTCGGGGAGAAGTATGGCGAGGAGGTCCGCGTCGTCGGCATGGCGCATGACCCGGCGGCCGTCGAGAAGCACGGCGTCTATTCGCTGGAACTCTGCGGCGGGACGCATGTGCGCCGCACCGGCGATATCGGCCTGTTCAAGATCGTGTCGGAAAGTGCGGTCTCCGCCGGCGTGCGCCGCGTGGAAGCGGTGACCGGCGAAGCCGCGCTGTCCCTGGTCGCGGGGATGGAGGAAAGCCTGCAGGCGGCCTCGGCCGTGCTGAAGGCGCAGCCGGGCGAATTGGCGTCGCGCATCGCCGCGCTCGTCGAGGACCGCCGCAAGCTGGAACGCGAGGTCGCGGAGCTGCGCAAGAAGCTCGCGACCGGTGGTGGCGGTGCGGAGGTCGAACAGGTGAACGGCCTGCGCCTCGCCCTGCGTGACCTTGGCGAGGTGCCGCCGCGTGACCTGAAGGGCCTGGCGGAAGCGATCCTGAAGGGTGGCACGGCGGATGTCGTGGCGCTGGTGTCCACCGCCGAGGGCAAGGCGTCGATCGTCGTCGCGGCGGGCGACGCGGCGAAGGGCAAGGCCGATGCCGTGGCGCTGGTGCGCGCCGCCTCGGCCGCGGTGGGCGGCAAGGGCGGCGGCGGTCGTCCCGACATGGCCCAGGCCGGCGGGCCGGAGGCCGACAAGGCCGCCGATGCGCTGGCGGCCGTGAAGGCGGCGCTCGCCGGGTGAGCGAGCGCCTGCGCGCCCGCGACCTCGGCCTCGCGCCGGGCATCTTCCGTCCTGGCGCGCACAACGCCATCACCGATGTGGCCGGCGTTCGCGTCGGCCAGGTCACGCTGATCGAAGGCGACGCTACCCGCACGGGTGTCACCGCCATCCTGCCGCATCCCGGCAATCCCTTCGCCGACCGCGTGCCGGCCGGGCTGTCGGTCATGAATGGCTACGGCAAGCTCGCCGGCGCGACGCAACTTGTCGAACTCGGCGAGATCGAGACACCGATCGTCTTGACCAACACGCTGGCGGTCGGGCGCGCGGTGGAAGCGGTCATCGACTGGACGCTGGCGCGCAACCCCGATGCCGTCAGCGTCAATGCCTGCGTGGGCGAGACGAATGACGGCCGCCTGAACGACATTCGCGCCCGCGGCGTCACGGCGGACCATGTCCTGGCCGCGCTCGACGCCGCGACGGACGGTCCCGTTGCGGAGGGCAGCGTCGGCGCCGGCACCGGCACCATGGCCTTCGGCTTCAAGGGCGGCATCGGCACATCCTCGCGCATCCTGCCCGAACCCCTGGGCGCCTGGACCATCGGGGCGCTGGTGCAGGCGAACTACGGCGGCGTGTTGGCGATGGATGGCATCCCCGTCGGGCGCGAACTCGGCAAATGGTACCTGAAGGAGCACACCGATCGCGGCGATGCCGATGGGTCGGTGATGGTCGTACTCGCCACGGATGCGCCGCTGTCGGACCGCAACCTCACGCGGCTCGCGACGCGCGCCATGGCCGGGCTGGCGCGCACCGGGGCGGCCTTCAGCGACGGGTCGGGCGACTATGCGATCGCCTTCTCCACCCATCCCGGTGTGCGGCGCACGGCCGAACGCCGCGCGCATCAGGCCATCATCGCCGATTGGCCGAATGACCGCATGTCGCCGCTTTTCGTCGCCGCCGCGGAAGCCGTGGAGGAAGCCGTGCTGAATGCCCTGGCCATGGCGACCACGATCATCGGCCGCGATGGCCGCACCGGACGGCGAGCCACGGGCCATGCCATCGACCTCGACGCGTTGCGCGCCGTGCTGAAGCGGCACGGGCGATGAAGCGCGCGCTCCTCGCCACGGCGTTCGTCGCCCTGGCGCTGACGGCCGCCGAGGCCGCCCGTACGACGCTGCGCGCGACGCGCCCCGGCGCCTCGCCGCTGGTGCTGCGGGCGACCTCCTCGCAGGAGCACTGGACCATCGCCGTGCTGGAGGGCGGCGTCGAGAGCCAGCGCATCGAGGTGCAAACGGACCTGCCCGACGTCCTGCCGCGCCTGGCGGATACCAATGGCGACGGCGCGGCCGATCTCTGGGTGCCGGTGATCGGCGGCAATGCCAACACGGCCTGGGAGCTCTGGTTGATGCAGCCCGACCGCGCCCGCTTCCAGCGCGCGGGGGAGGTGAGCGGCCTCGGCTTTTCCCGCGATGCCGCGGGGCGGATGATCGCGCTCGGGCGCAATGGCTGCTGTTCGGTCGTCTACACCTTCCACGACTTCACCCCGGAGGGCGCGCTGCGCGAGGCCTTCTCGATCGAGCGGCGGCTCGATGAACTCGGCCGCGGTACCTGCGAGCCGACCGCCATCGCCATCAACCCGCCGGCGGCGGCGGTGCGCGCGACCTGCGCGCTGTCACCAGGCCGGCTGCCGGGGACGCCGCTGCGCGTGCCCTGAACGTTTTCTACCGGATCTCGCGCGTCGCCAGCGCGTCGTGTGCGGCGGAGCGGAATTCCCGCCGGTGCAATTCGCGTAGCACCAGCAGGCTCGCGAGGATCAGCGCGAGCGGATGGATGATCCAAGCCAACGCGGCTAGCCCGAAATAGTAGGACCGCAGCCCCGTGTTGAAATGCCGCGCGCCGCGATTGGCCAGCCGCGCGGCGGCCTCGGCCTGCCCAACGGCGCCCGGCGGCATCGCCATGACCAGGGTGGAGGTGTAGTTGAACTGGCGCAGCGCCCAGGTCAGCTCGAAGAAGGCGTTGACGAAGATCACCAGCAGCAGGGCGATCTTCACCTCCCACATCGCCTCGTCCGGCACCGAGGTCCAGGGCAGGATCGCGACCACCCGCCGGCCGATGTCGGGCGCCGAGAGCATCGCCACCAGGCCGCCCAGGATCAGGATGGAGGTGGTGGCGAGGAAGGATGTCGAGGACATCAGGTTGCCGATCGCCGAGATGTCGGCGATGCGGTTCTCGCGCCCCAGTGCGGCGACCATCCAGCGCTGGCGGTGGATGTCCATCGAGGCGATGACGCTGCGCGCCCGGATCGACGGCACCCGGTCCACGATGAAGGCGTAGCCGATCCAGGCCAGCGCGAAGATTGCCAGCGCGCACCAGTCGAGGATCGTCAGGGGCAGGGTCATCGGTTTCCGGTTCGGGCAGGCTCGTCGGGGATCGGCGTGCTGTCTGGCTCCGTCGAGCCGGTGTGGGCAAGCGAATTCCGTGCCGCCCGATCGGCGCCGACGAAACGGCCCTGCCGGCCGTCCCAGGCGAAGGGCAGCGTGGCGTGGCGGCATTCCTGCCCCGTCGGGCAATAGGTCACGCGTAGCAGCACCCGGCCCCGGCCGACGGACAGCATGGGGCGGCCGTCCTGGATTTCCTCGAACAGCGTCTGCTGCCGTTCGCGCCCGTCCGGCGCGGTCCAGCGCAGTTCGACGAGGGTCGAAAGATGGATGCCGCCCGCAGGCATGCGGCCGCTGCGCCAACGGACCGGGCCGGGCGGAAGGCCGCGCAGCACACCTTGTTCGATCTGCAGGCCCGGGTCGGACCATTCGAGGGTGTCGGCAGGAGCAGGATTGGCCAGCAGCAAGGCGACCAGCAAGGCCACCGCGCCGCGGTCAGCCTTCATCGGGCTGCCCAATCCGTCGGGCGACCAGGACGAACAGCAGAAGCGAGACGATCGGTGCGGTCTGGATGCCGGCTACTCGTGTGCCGGCCCAGCCGAGCAGTGGCGTCAGGGCAAGCAGGATCAGGCCCGCGACCTCTCCGCGCATCGCCGTGCCCTCTCTGCGAATGCGCGCCACCAGCCAGGCCAGCGGCAGCGCCACGATCGCGAGATCATAAACATGCAGGAAGGGGGAGCAGAACAGCGTGGCGGCGATCGTGGCCGAAACCTCAGCCGGCCCGCCGGGCCGCCGCCGCACCAGCAGCGCCAGCGCGGCGCAGGCGATCAGGGCTGCGCCGGCCTGCACGACGTAGGCAGTGCCGATGCCGCCGCCGGCCATGCGAATGGCGGCGAATGGGCTGATGATGCGCTCGAAGCCGACGATGCCCTGTTCCAACCCGGCGGCTGCGAGCGGCGCCTGGGCCAGGAAGCCTGCCCAGGCCGGCAGGCCGAATGCGAATAGCGAGGCCAGGCAGAGCGCCGCGACTGTGCCGCCCGCGGCGAAGACCGCGCGCCAACGCCGCGCGGCGACGAGCGCAACCGGCACGGCAAGGCCGAGCTGCGGTTTGAAGCACAGGCAACCGAGGCAGATCCCGGCGATCACCGGCCGCCGTTCCAGCGTTACCGCCGCCCAGGCGAACAGCGCGGCGCTGATCGCGCCGTTCTGACCGAAGCCCGCATTGACCCAGAAGGCAGGGAAGGCAAGCGCCGGCACCGTGATCCAGCTACCCGCGATGCGCCGCAGCGCCGCCACGCAGGCGGTGAGCCCGGCCAACGTCCAGGCGAGCAGCGACCAGCCAAATGGCAGCAGGGCAAGCGGGGCGCAGAACAACAGGAAAACGGGAGGGTAGAAGAAGGCCGACCAATGGGTCAGCCCGGCGCCGAACAGCTGCTGCTGCACGGCGAAATGCGCGGCGCGATCGTAGGTAGAGACCGCCTCGCCCCGCCAGATCAACGCGGACGCCGACCAGAAGCTCGCGAAGTCGAAGCCGATGGCTGGACCCTGGTCAGGGATGGCGGGCTGCCAAAGTATCCACGCCGCGCTGAGGAGGAATGCAGCAAGAAACAGCCGTGCGACGGCCTCGGCGTGATCGGCGGAGATCCTCATCGGCGCGCCGGTTGCGGCCCGGACCCCACGCGCGCGCGGGGTCCGGGCCCTGGCCTGGTCAGGCCATCGCCTTCTTCAGGTTCTCGTCGATCTTGGCGAGGAAGGCCTGGGTGTTCAGCCAGGGCTGGTCCTTGCCGATCAGGATCGCGAGGTCCTTGGTCATGAAGCCGGCCTCGACCGTGTCGACGCAGACCTTCTCAAGCGTATTCGCGAAGTCGGTCACGTCCGCCGTGCCGTCGAACTTGCCGCGATAGGCGAGGCCACGGGTCCAGGCGAAGATCGACGCGATCGGGTTGGTCGAGGTCTCGCGGCCCTTCTGGTGTTCGCGGTAGTGGCGCGTCACCGTGCCGTGCGCGGCCTCGGACTCGACCGTGTGGCCATCCGGGGAGAGCAGCACCGAGGTCATCAGGCCGAGCGAGCCGAAGCCCTGCGCCACGATGTCGGACTGCACGTCGCCATCGTAGTTCTTGCAGGCCCAGATGTAGCCGCCTTCCCACTTCAGGGCCGAGGCCACCATGTCGTCGATCAGGCGGTCTTCGTAGGTCAGGCCGCGCTTCTCGTATTCCGCCTTGAACTCGGCGTCGTAGATGGCGCGGAAGATGTCCTTGAACTGGCCGTCATAGGCCTTGAGGATCGTGTTCTTGTGGCTGAAGTAGACCGAGAAGTTGCGCTGCAGGCCGTAGTTGAAGGAGGCGCGGGCGAAGCCCTCGATCGACTTGTTCAGGTTGTGGATCATCATCGCCACGCCGCCGGTCGCGGGCATGGGGAATTCGCCGATTTCCTGCGGGGCGCCGCCCTCGGGGATGTAGGTCATCTTCACCGTGCCGGCGCCGGGGACCTTCATCTCGACCGAGCGGTAGATATCGCCATAGGCGTGGCGGCCGACGACGATCGGCTTCGACCAGTGCGGCACCAGGCGCGGCACGTTCTTGCAGATGATCGGCTCGCGGAAGATCGTGCCGTCGAGGATGTTGCGGATCGTCCCGTTCGGGGAACGCCACATCTTCTTCAGGCCGAACTCGGCCACGCGCGCCTCATCGGGCGTGATCGTCGCGCACTTCACGGCCACGCCGTACTGCTTGGTGGCATTGGCGGAATCAACGGTGATCTGGTCGTCCGTCTCGTCGCGCTTCTGGATGCCGAGGTCGTAGTACTTCAGGTCGATGTCGAGATAGGGGAGGATCAGCTTGTCCTTGATGAACCCCCAGATGATGCGGGTCATCTCGTCCCCGTCCATCTCGACGACGGGGGTCTTCACCTTGATCTTGGCCATGGGCTGTCCTCTGCGCGCATGCGGATACGGGCACGCCCGGGCAGGGCGGCCGATGCGGGCGGAAATTGCACGCAAGGGGCGGGTGCGGCAAGCCCAGGGGGCAATGCGGGCGGCGATCCCCGGCGGATCGCGCCCCTCTGGCCATTGCCGTTCCCCTCGGTCCGATGCCGCGCATCGGGCCAGGAGCGCAAAGCGCGACCGCGCCCAAACCGTCAGCCGCCCCCAGCGCACCAGTGCAGGGCGCGAAAGCCAAGGCCCGCAGGTGCGGGCCGCCGGGCGTTTGAGCGCGCTAGCCTAAACTCGTCACATCCATCGGCGCTGGCATCCAGGCGAAGCCTTCGCCTTCCTTCGCGACCCGGCCGAGGCCAGGCCAGGGGAAGTGGTAGGACAGCAGCAGCGGCTTGTCGGTGGCGAAACGGTCGAGCGCCCGCGCCCGCGTCTGCGCCGACTGCTTCGGGTCCGTGTCGAAGGAGAATTCCAGCAGCGGCCGGCGCAGCAGCAGCACGTGGTGATGCGCGAGGTCGCCCGTATAGACCATGACATTCGGCCCGGTGCTGACCGCATAGATCATGTGCCCGACCGTGTGCCCGGGGGCGGAGATGGCGGTCACGCCCGGCACCACCTCCCGCCCATCGACGGTCATCACCATGCGGTCGCGATAGGCGGTGAGGTTCTTCTGCGCCCCGCGGATGAAGGGTTCCATGAAAGCGGGCCCGCGGATGTTTGCGTCGTCCGTCCAGTATTTCAGGTCGGCCTCGCTGATCGCGACCTGGGCATTGGGGAAGTTGCGGTTGCCCTGCGCGTCCACCAGCGCCCAGCAATGGTCGCAATGCGCATGGGACAGCACCACCATGTCGATCTGCGCGGGGTCGATGCCCGCCTGGCGCAGGTTGCGCAGCAGCCGGCCAGTGGTGGGTCCGAACATCTGGCTGGCCGCGCCCATGCTGTCGCCCATGCCGGTGTCGAACAGGATCAGGTTCCGGCCGGTATTCAGCACCAACGCGTTCTGTTCCAGCAGCGCATTGGCGGGATCGAGGAAATTCGCCGTCATCATGGCGTTGATCTCGCCGGGGCGGGCGCCGACGAAGGAATCCTCCGCCTTGCCCAGCGGCAGCGCGCCGTCGGAGACGACCGTCGCCTCGTATTCGCCGAACCTGAAGCGGTACCATGCGGGCGCACCGCGGCCGACGAAGGGCGCGGCGGCCTCGGCGCGGAACAGCGGCAGGGCCGCGCCAAGCGGAAGCGACGCAGCAGCGAGCCCGGCGCCCAGCAGGGCGCGGCGATTGAAGGTCATGGATCGTTTCTCCCATTGGCGCGCCCATGCCGGTGGGCGGCGCCGCGGCGGCACGCTATCGTCTCCCATGCGCGAAATGCCAGCGTGGCGTGTGCCATCCCTGGTCATGCTCGCGTGACAGAATAAGGAGCAACGCATGTTGCTGCGCATCGCAGGGCTCGGCCTGGCAGGGATGGCGCTGGCGACCGCCACGGCGGCGGTGGCCGGGGCGACGGTGGCGGGTGCGGTGGTGCTCGCCTGCGCGGCGCGCCGCCGGGCGAAGGACCGCACCGCCTGGCCGGAGGAGGCGACATCGCCGCCCGCCCCCGCAGCGGAGACCTGACGGTCGCTTGAGCATGCCGGCACCGGCCCGCGCCCCCGCCCTGACGTGGGTGGCCGGGTCGGGCTGCGGACCGGCGCCGCGCCCCATGCCGCATCAATCGGCGCGGTCTTGAAGGCCCGCTGACTCCCCGCCGCGCGCCGCAGCCGGTAAGACAGGCGCCGCGGCATGGAGGGGCGGCATGACGGTTCTGATCGCGGGTGGCGGCGTCGGCGGGCTGACGCTTGCGCTGTCGCTGCACGAGCGCAGCATCCCCTGCACGGTGTTCGAGGCGGCGGAACAGGTCCGGCCACTCGGCGTCGGCATCAACACCCTGCCGCATGCGATCCGCGAACTTGCTTCGATGCAATTGCTGCCGGCGCTGGATGCGGTCGCCGTGCGCACGCGGGAACTCCGCTACCTCAACCGCTTCGGTCAGGAGATCTGGGTCGAGCCGCGCGGCACCTGGGCGGGGCATGAGGTGCCGCAATTCTCCATCCATCGCGGCCATCTGCATGCGGCGCTGTGGCGGGCGGCGCGGGAACGCCTGGGCGATGCGGCGCTGGTCGCCGGCGCGCGCCTGGCCGGCTTCGCGCAGGACGCCACGGGCGTCACCGCGCATTTCGCCGATGGCCGCAGCGTGCGCGGCGATGTGCTGGTCGGCGCGGACGGCATCCATTCCGTGCTGCGCGCGGCCATGCATCCCGACGATGGCGGCATCCGCTGGAACGGCATCCAGATGTGGCGCGGCGCCATCGACTGGCCGGCATTCGAGGGCGGCGACACCATGATCGTCGCCGGCGATATGGCCGAGAAACTGGTACTTTACCCGATCGCGGCCGGTGCGACGCCGGGCACGCGGCTGACCAACTGGGTGGTCTGCGCGCAGATCGGTGATGCGAGCCGCCCGCCGCCGCGGCGCGAGGATTGGTCGCGCCCCGGCAGCCTCGCGGAGGTGCTGCCGCATGTCGCGCGCTTCCGCATCCCGTTCCTGGACGTCGAAGCGCTGGTGCGCGCGACGCCGGAGTTCTGGGAATACCCGATGTGCGACCGCGACCCGCTGCCCTTCTGGACGCGGGGCCGCGTCACGCTGCTCGGCGATGCCGCGCATCCGATGTATCCGGTGGGATCGAATGGCGCGTCGCAGGCGGTGCTCGATGCGCGCTGCCTGGCCTCCCTGCTGGCCGAAGGCGACGTCGTTGCGGCACTCGCCGCCTATGAGGCGGAGCGCCTGCCGAAGACCGCCGAGATCGTTCGCAGCAACCGCCGCGGCGGGCCGGAACGCGTGGTCGATGTCGTCTCGGAACGCGCACCCGATGGCTTCGCGCGGCTGGAGGATGTGATCGCGCGCGAGGAACTCGCCGCCATCGCCGGTGGCTATGCGCGCATGGCGGGCTTCGCGGCACCTCGGTAGCGCGCCTGTTTCGCTGCTGACCGCACCATCGCGCCGGCGAGGCGTGGCATCGCTGCCGTCCACACGGCAGGAGAATAACCATGACCGCGCGCAGCGACACACGGAAGCCGGCCGCGCTCGTCATCGCGCCGCCGCCGATCCTGGCCTGGCTGCTCGGTGCGATCGGCGTGGCGATGGATCGCCGGGCGCAACGTGCGCGGCTGGCCGCGCTCGACGAACGGCTCTTGCGCGACATCGGGCTGACGCCCGCGCAGGCGCTGGCGGAAGCCCGCCGGCCCTGGTGGCAGGGCCGATCCGGCGAGATTGGCAGACCCTCCCCGCGCGGGCAGGATGCGCCGCGACGGAGGAGACAGCATGGCAGGACGGATGGATGTGCGGCGGACCCATGAAGGGCGCGTCGCGCATGTGGCGGTGGATCACGACGCCAAGCTGAACACGCTGAACCCGGATCTGATGCGCGAATTCGCCGCGACCTTCGCGGCGCTCGGCAAGGACGCCTCGCTGCGCGCCGTGGTGCTGACGGGCGCTGGCCCGCGGGCCTTCATCGGCGGTGCGGATATTTCGGTCATGGCCGGGCTGCAGGATTCGGCGGGCGGGGAGGCCTTCATCCGCCTGGTGCATGGCTGCTGCCGCGCGGTGCGCGACTGCCCGGTGCCGGTGATCGGGCGGATCAATGGCTGGTGCCTTGGCGCGGGGTTGGAGATCGCGGCTGCCTGCGACATGCGCATCGCATCCGAGGCCGCGAAGTTCGGCATGCCGGAGGTGCGCGTTGGCATCCCATCCGTGGTCGAGGCCGCCCTGCTGCCCAGCCTGATCGGCTGGGGCCGCACGCGCCGCCTGCTGCTGCTGGCCGAGACCATCGGCGCGGCCGAGGCGCTGGACTGGGGCCTGGTGGAACGCGTCGCCGCGCCGGCGGAACTCGATGCGGCGGTGGATTCCTGGATCGACCTGCTGCTGGAAGCAGGGCCGGAGGCGATCCGCGCGCAGAAGGCGCTGATCCGCCGGTGGGAAGATCTGCCGCTGTCCCAGGCCGTCGCCGCCGGGATCGAAGCCTTCGCGGCATCCTGGCGCACCGATGAACCCGCGCGGATGCTGGGCGGCTTCATGGCGCGGAAGAAGGGTGGGTGAGGGCACGCCGGGGGGGAGGCATTGCCCTCCCTGGACCCTGGCCTGCGGGGGGCTGAAGTCCGTCGCGTGGCGCAATTCTGGGTGTGACGGAGGAGGGGTCGATCCCCTCCCGGCCTGCGCCTAACTTGGCGCGGCGGCGCCACGTGGCGCGCAGGAGAATATGCATGATGAATGTTTTGGCCGGCCCGGCATCCGCCGGGGCCGCGCTTCGTACCGTGGCTGGATTGGGCCGGCGCGGCATGGCGGCCCTGGGGCTCGGCTTGCTCGCGACTGTCGGGCTGCCTTTGGGTGACGGCGCGCATGCGCAGGGTTCGCCGACGCTCGCCGCGATCCGTGCCCGCGGCAGCGTGGTCTGCGGCGTGCAGTCGAACAACCCGCCATTCTCGCTCCCGGACAGCCGCGGGGTCTGGCGCGGGATGGATGTCGATTCCTGCCGCGCGCTGGCCGCCGCCGTCCTGGGTGATCCCGACAAGGCGACCATTCGCCCCGTCACGGGGCTGACCCGGTTCCCCGCGGTCCAGAGCGGCGACATCGACGTGCTGTTCGGCAGCACGACCTGGACCACCACGCGCGAGACCCAGCTCGGCCTGATCTTCGCCTCAGCGAACTACTTCAGCGGGCAGGGCTTCCTGGTGCGGAAGTCGCTCAACGTCTCGCGCCTCACTGAACTGGATGGCGCGACCATCTGCGTGCCGCCCGGATCCACCACCGAGGTCATCCTGCAGGAATGGTTCCGGGCCAACCGGCTGACCTTCCAGCCCATCCTCATCGACGATCCGAACGAGATCATTCGCGCGTTCCTGGCCGGCCGCTGTGATGTTTATACCCGTGACATGACCGGTCTTTCCGGCTTCCGCATGTCGCAGTCCAATCCGGACGACTTCCTGCTGCTGCCCGAGAACATCACCATGGAGCCGCTGGGCGCCTGGATCCGCAAGGGCGATGACCAGTGGCTGGACGTGGTGCGCTGGACGCAGTTCGCCCTGATCTGGGCCGAACAGCAGGGCGTGACCGCGGCAACGGTCGACAACCCCGGCGCGGGGGCATCGACCGACGTGCGG
The DNA here is from genome assembly GCF_057586215.1 of Roseomonas sp. SRI_022. Classification (NCBI taxonomy): domain Bacteria; kingdom Pseudomonadati; phylum Pseudomonadota; class Alphaproteobacteria; order Acetobacterales; family Roseomonadaceae; genus Roseomonas; species Roseomonas sp. SRI_022. The sequence continues at coordinate 168,143 of NZ_JBYCZL010000012.1, read as the reverse complement.
CGCCTGCTCGGCGATGGCGATATCGGGCCGACCATGGGTCTCGATCGCCGCTGGGCGGCGAATGCCATCAAGGCCGTCGGCAACTACGGAGAGATGTGGGAGCGCAACGCCGCGCCCTACGGCCTGGCGCGCGGCCTGAACCGGCTGTGGAACCAGGGCGGCCTCATGTACTCGCCGCCGCTCCGTTAGGGCCGGGAGAGGGTGGGAGAGGAGCGGCGCTCCTCTCCCATCGCCTTCAACCGCAGGCAGCACTTCTCGAAGGCGGTGAAATCCCGCCACCGCTGCGCCGGTTCGGCGTCGAACCGCTCGAACCCGCCGCCGGTCGCTTCGATCCCGCCATCAATCATCAGGTTGTCGGCCAGGCCGAAATCCTCGAGGCCCATCGCCTCCGCATCCTCCCACCCGCCATCGGCGCGGGGCCGCGCCTGCGGGCCGAGGAAGGCGCGGGTGCGGTCCAGGAAGTCCGCGGCCGCGTTGCTGTAGCCCATCACCGGCCGCCCGAGCGCGCGCATGAAGCCGAGTTCGTACACCGTCCCCGCATCGGCGGACGGCCCGCGAAACGGCGTGAGGTTGGCGATCAGCCCGCCGCAGGAGCGGATATGCGCCTCGTTGCCGAGGTAGATGCGCATCCAGTAGGGACGGTCGGCGGGCGGCGCCTGCGGCGGCGTGTCGAGCGGAAACACCCCCTCCAGCCCATGCGCCGCGCAGATGCGCTTCTTCGCCGCCGCGACGTCGAGCGCATCGGGCAGGAAGACTTCGGGACCGGCGAGATAGACACGCATCGGCCCGATCCTGCCTTGCCGGCGCCGGCAGCGCCATGCGGAATGCCGGGATGGACCTTGAAGCTGAATACAACAACCGCGCGCGGGTCGCGGACAGCGCGGCGCTGATCGCCGGCTGGGCGCGGGATGCGGCGGCCTTCCGCGCCGGCTGGGCGCGCGGCACGCTCGACATCCCCTATGGCGAGGGCGCGCGGGAGCGACTCGACCTGTTCGAACCCGACGCGCCCGGGCCGCTCGCCGTCTTCATCCATGGCGGCTACTGGCAGGCGCTCGACAAATCCTTCGCCAGCCATTGCGCGCGTGGGCTGCTGGGCCATGGCGTGGCGGTGGCCGTGCCGTCCTATGACCTCTGCCCGGAGGTGCCGATGCGGCGGATCGTGGAGCAGATGCGCGCCGCCTGCGCCATGCTGCATCGCCGCACCGGGCGGCGCCTGCTGGTGGCCGGGCATTCCGCCGGCGGGCAACTCGCCGCGCTGCTGATGGCGACGGATTGGACAGCGATCGACCCGGCGCTGCCGCCGGACCTGGTCGGTGCGGCGCTGCCCGTCTCGGGTGTCTTCGAGATCGAGCCGCTGCTCGGCACGACCCTCGGGCGCGCGCTGGACCTGACGCCTGGGGAGGCACGCGCCCTGTCGCCTCGCTTCCTGCCGCCGGCGAAGGGCGAACTGCACGCCGTGGTCGGCGGGGCGGAAAGCCCTGAATTCCTTCGCCAGACGCGGGATTTCGCCGCCGCCTGGGGCAGCAGCCAGGAGGTCCTGGCGGACGCCAACCACTTCACCGTGCTCGACCCCTTCACCGATCCGGCGCATCCCATGGTTGCGCGCGCCGCAGCCATGGCGGGGCGACTTGCGCCCGGCTGAAGGATCGCGCTTAAGAGAGGCCGGAATCCGGGCAACAGGGGACTTCCATGATCGGGATCGGACGTCGCGGGCTTCTCGGCGGAACGACGGCGCTGCTCGCCGCGCCTGCCATCCTCCATGCGCAGCCGGCGGGCGGCGTGAAGATCGGCGTGGTGGCCGTGCAGACCGGGCCGCAGGCGGCACTCGGCAATCAGCTGAAGGACGGCTTCGCGCTGGGGCTGCGGCACCTGGACGGCAAGCTCGGCGGGCTGACGGCGGAGACGCTGATCATCGACGACGAGCTGCGCCCCGAAGTCGCCGTCACCAAGGTCCGCGCGGCGCTGGAACGCGACAAGGTCGACTTCATCGTCGGCGTGGTGTTCTCCAACATCCTGCAGGCGATCTTCCGGCCGGTGACGGAAGCCGGCACCTTCCTGATCAGCACCAATGCCGGCCCGTCCACCTTCGCCGGGCGCGGTTGCAACCCCAACTTCTTCACCACGTCGTACAACAACGACCAGGTCCATGCGGTGATGGGCCAGGTGGCGCAGGACAACGGCTATCGCCGTGTCTTCGTGCTGGTGCCGAACTACCAGGCGGGCCGCGACGCCGTCGCCGGCTTCAAGTCGAAGTTCCAGGGGGAGGTGGTGGACGAGGTCTTCGTCCCGCTCACCCAGCTCGATTTCTCGGCCGAACTCGCGAAGATCGCCGCGGCCCGGCCGGATGCGATCTTCACCTTCATGCCGGGCGGGCTCGGCGTGAACCTCGTGCGGCAGTATCGCCAGGCCGGCCTCGCCAATATTCCCTTCCTGTCCACCTTCACGGTGGATGAGGCGACGCTGCCCGCGCAGGGCGATGCGGCGCTCGGCTTCTACTCGGCGGCGTCCTGGGCGCCGAACATGGACAACGCGCAGAACGTGAAGTTCGTGAACGACTACATCGCCGCGCACAACGCGGTGCCGGCGACCTACGCGGCGCAGGCCTATGACGCGGCGATGCTGCTCGATTCCGCGATCCGCAAGGTGGGCGGCAACCTCGCGGGCAAGGACGCGCTGCGCGCGGCGATCAAGGCGGCGGACTTCCGGTCCGTGCGCGGCGACTTCGCCTTCGGCGTGAATCATTATCCGGTGCAGGATTTCTGGCTGCTGAAGGTCGGGCGCCGCGCGGACGGCAAGCTCGAGACCCAGACCGAGCGCAAGGTGTTCGACAACGCGGTCGATCCCTGGGCCGCCGAATGCCGCATGCGCTGAGCAGGGCGTGACGACCCAATTGCTGCTGGTGCAGGCCCTGAACGGCCTGCAACTGGGTATCCTGCTGTTCCTGGTCGCGGCGGGGCTGACGCTGGTGTTCGGGGTGATGGACTTCATCAACCTCGCCCATGGCGTGCAGTACATGCTGGGGGCTTATCTCGGCGCCTCGCTTGCGGCCGCGACCGGGTCTTTCTGGTGGGGGCTGCTGCTGGCGCTGCCGGCCGCGCTCCTGGCGGGGCTGGTGCTGGAGGTGCTGGTGTTCCGGCACCTGTATGCGCGCGACCACCTGTCGCAGGTGCTGGCGACCTTCGGCGTCATCCTGTTCCTGAACCAGGGCGTGAAGCCGGTGTGGGGCGCGGCACCCCTGCAGGCGCCGATCCCCGCGCTGCTCGAAGGCGGGATCGAGATCATGCCCGGCCTGCAATACCCGCTCTATCGCGTCGCCGTGCTGGGCGCGGGCATCGCGACGGCGGCGGAGCTGTGGTGGCTGGTGGAACGCACCCGAGCGGGGATGCTGGTGCGCGCGGGGGCCTCCAACGCGCCGATGGTCTCCGCACTCGGAGTGGACATCAACCGGCTGTTCACGATGGTCTTCGCCTTCGGCGCGATGCTCGCGGGCTTCGCCGGCGTGCTCGCCGCGCCGATCTTCTCGGTCGAGCCCGGCATGGGCGACAACGTCCTGATCCTCGCCTTCGTGGTGATCGTGATCGGCGGGATCGGGTCGATCCGCGGGGCGTTCCTCGCCGCGCTGCTGGTCGGGCTGATCGACACGCTCGGCAAGTCGCTGATGCCGGACCTGATGCGGCTGTTCCTCGATGCGTCCCAGGCACGGCAGACGGGCGCGGCGCTGGCCTCGATGCTGGTCTATGTCGCCATGGCGGCGATCCTGGCCTTCCGCCCGGCGGGCCTGTTCCCCGTCCGCGCCGGCTGAGCCGCGATGCCGCTGCGCGAGGCCTGGCTGCCGTTGCTGCTGCTCGCGGCCCTTGGTGCCGCGCCGCTGGCCGGTTTCTCCGCGTCCTATGAGATGACGCTGATGGCGCGCGTCATGATCCTGGGCATGGCGGCCGTCTCGCTGTCCTTCCTCGTCGGCGGGGCGGGGCTGGCGAGCCTTGGGCATGCGGCTTCCCTCGGTGTTGGCGCCTATGCGGTCGCGATCCTCGACGCGCATGGCGTGACGGATGCGGTGCGTGTGCTGCCCATGGCGATCGGCGCGGCGGCGCTGTTCTCGCTGGTCACCGGAGCCATCGCCATCCGCACGACCGGCGTGCATTTCATCATGATCACCCTGGCCTTCGGGCAGATGGCCTTCTTCACGGCATCCTCGCTCTCGGCCTATGGCGGCGATGACGGCTACACGCTCTACAGCCGCACCGAGGTCTTCGGCACGCGGCTGCTCGAAGGCCGGCTCGCCTTCCACTACATCTGCCTCGGTGCCCTGGCGCTGACCTGGGCGGTTTGCGCGATGCTGCTCGCCTCCCGTTTCGGCCGCGCGCTGCGCGCGGCGCGGGAGAACGCCCAGCGGGTCGAGGCGGTGGGCCTCGCCCCCTATCCCTTCCGCCTCGTCGGCTATGTCATCGCCGGGGCCTTCGGCGGCGTGGCCGGCTTCCTGCTGGCGAATGCGACCGAGTTCGTCTCCCCCGCCATGCTGTCCTGGCAGCGGTCGGGGGAATTGCTGTTCATGGTCATCCTGGGCGGGGTCGGGCGGCTGTGGGGGGCGATGCTCGGTGCGGTGGCCTTCGTGCTGCTGGAAACCTGGCTCGCCGAGATCACCCCGCATTGGAAGATGATCTTCGGGCCGCTGTTGGTGATCGCGGTGCTGGTCCTGCGCGGCGGGCTGTCCGGGCTGGTGGAACGCCGCCATGGCTGACCCGCTGCTGCGCCTTGTCGACCTGCGCAAGCATTATGGCGGCCTCGCCGTGACGGACGGCGTCTCGCTCGAAGTGCTGCCGGGCGAGATCCACGCCGTCATCGGCCCCAACGGTGCGGGCAAGACGACCCTGATCCACGAGGTCACGGGCCTCGTGGCACCGGACTCAGGGCAGGTCATCTTCGGCGGGCGGGACATCACGCGACTGTCGCCGCCGCGCCGGGTGCGGGCCGGGCTCGCGCGCACCTTCCAGATCACCAACGTCGTCGCGGGTTTCTCGGCGCGGGAGAATGTCGCGCTGGCCGCGCAGGCGCGCGGCGGGTCCTCCTTCCGCTTCTTGCGCCCCGCCGCGACCGAGCGCGCGCTGAACGACGCGGCGATGGCCGCACTGGAGGAAGTGGGCCTCGCCGAACGCGCCGCCGTGCCCGCCGGCAGCCTGTCCCATGGCGAGAAGCGCGCGCTCGAACTCGCCATCGCGCTGGCGACCCGCCCGCGGCTGCTGCTGCTGGACGAACCGCTCGCCGGCGCCGGGCCGGAAGAGACGGAGCGGTTGATCGCCCTGCTGACCCGGCTGAAGGCCCGCTACACCATCCTGCTGGTCGAGCACGACATGCAGGCGGTCTTCGCGTTGGCCGACCGCATCTCCGTGCTGGTCTACGGCCGCATCATCGCGACCGGATCGGTGGCGGAGATCCGTGGCAACCCGGAAGTCCGCGCCGCCTATCTCGGCGAGGACGACGTCTGATGCTGGCGGTCGAGGACCTCGTCGCCGGCTATGACGGCAGCCGCGTGCTGCATGGCGTCTCCTTCTCCGTCGGCGCGGGGGAGGTGGTGACGCTGCTCGGCCGCAACGGCATGGGCAAGACCACGACCGTGCGCGCCGTGATGGGGCTGCTGGCGCCGCAGGGCGGGCGCATCGCCTTCGGCGGCGCTGATGTTACCGGCCTGCCGCCCTATCGCATCGCGCAGCGCGGCATCGGCCTGGTGCCGGAAGGCCGGCAGGTATTCCCGACCCTGACGGTCGAGGAGAACCTGGTCGCCACCGCCGCCAACCGTGCGGGTGGGGCGCCGCGCTGGACCCTGCCGGCGGTGCTGGACCTGTTCCCCCGCCTGGCCGAGCGGCGGCGCAACCTCGGTGCGCGGCTATCGGGCGGGGAACAGCAGATGCTCGCCATCGGCCGTGCGCTGATGACCAATCCGCGCCTGCTGATCCTGGACGAGGCGACCGAGGGCCTCGCCCCCATCATCCGCGCCGAGATCTGGGCGGTACTGGCGCGCTTGCGCGCCGAGGGCCTCGCCATCCTGCTGATCGACAAGAACCTCGCCGCGATCCAGCGCCTCGCCGACCGGCATGTGGTCATCGAGAAAGGCAGCGTCGTTTGGACCGGCACCAGCGAGGCCCTTTCAGCCGCACCGGAAGTGCGCGACACATATCTCCACGTCTAGAAAAGGGAGGCGCGGCATGGCCGCTTTGAGCGCAGGCATCACCCCGGCCGGGGAAGCCATCGACGGCGTCGTCTGGAACATCCTTGGCCAGACCTACAAGCCGGTCGCCCATGGCGACAGCTGCTTCGCCTTCGACACGCTGTTCCCGGATGGCACCTTCGTGCCGCCGCACATCCATGCGACGCAGGACGAGTTCATCCGCGTCCTCGAAGGCCGCTTCGACCTGGTGCTGGACGGGCAGCCGGTGACGGCCAAGGCCGGCGACCTGATCCGCATGCCGATGGGCATCATGCACGGCATCTTCAACAAGTCGGGCGCGCCGGTGCGCGCGCTGTTTTGGGTGAGCCCGGCCAAGGGGCTCTACGAGCTCTTCACCCGTATCCACAATGTGCCGGATCCGGCGGAAGTGGTGCGGATTGCGTCGGAGTACGAGGTGACGTTCCTGCCGCCCCCAGGGTGATTGGAGGGGCGCTGCCCCTCCAAACCTCCCCGCCAGGGGCCAACGGGCCCCTGGACCGCGGGGACTTGGTGCCCAATGCCAAAAGTCCGCATTCCAAAGGGCCGTTGCCCTTTGGTGGGGTGAGGTCCGGAGAGGGGCAAAGCCCCTCTCCGGTGTTCAGTGATCCTCGGCGTCCAGCGCGTAGCCGGCCGAGCGAACCGTGCGGATCAGATCCACCTCATGCTCGCCGTTGATCGCCTTGCGCAGGCGGCGGATGTGCACGTCCACGGTGCGTGGCTCGACATGGATGTCGCGGCCCCACACCGCATCCAGCAACTGCTCGCGCTGGAAGACGCGGCCGGGATGCTGCAGGAAGAACTCCAGCAGCCGATACTCGGTCGGGCCGAGATGCAGCGCCCGGCCACCGCGCGAAACCCGGTGCGAATCCTGGTCCATCGTCAGGTCGCGATAGGTCAGCGTGCCCTTCGTCGCCGCCCCGCCCGACCGGCGCAGCAGCGCGCGGATGCGCGCCAGCAGCGAATCCATCACGAAGGGCTTGGCGATGTAGTCGTCCGCGCCGGTATCCAGCGCACGCACCGCGTCCTGGTCCTCGGTGCGCGCCGTGACCATGATGATCGGCAGGTCGCGCGTATTGGGCCGGCGGCGCAACTGGCGGCAGACCTCGATGCCCGACAGCGCGGGCAGCATCCAGTCGAGCAGCACCAGGTCCGGCCGCTGTTCGGAGACGCGCAGCAGCGCCTCCTGCCCATCGGCGGCTTCCTCGACCTTGAAGCCTTGCTTCTCGAGGTTGTAGCGCAGCAGCGTCATCAGCGGTGCCTCGTCCTCGACCACCAGGATGGTGGGCTTGGCGAGGGTGGAATAGGCCTCGGCCATGGCGGCTATTCTCCGGCCGGCCGGACCACCGCATAGGCCGACTGGTCGGCCTTGGGGCGGTCCTCGGGCAGGCTGTCACCGCGCACGGCGTAGAAGATGCGTTCGGCGATGTTGGTGGTGTGATCCCCGATGCGTTCGAGGTTCTTGGCGATGAACAGCATGTGGGTCGCCGCCGAGATGTTGCGCGGGTCCTCCATCATGAAGGTCAGCAGCTCGCGGAAGATGCCGTTGTAGATGGCATCGATCGGCTCGTCGGCCTCCCAGACGCGCTGGGCAGCCTCGGCGTCGTTGTTCACGAAGGCGTCCATCGCGGCCTTCAGGTTCTCCTGCACCAGCAGCGTCATGCGCTCGAAGCCGTTGAGGCTGCCGATGGAGGGCAGGGAGGCCAGCACGATGGCCCGCTTGGCCGCGTTGCGCGCGTAGTCCCCGATGCGCTCCAGGTCGTTCGACGCCTTCATCGCCGCGACGATGACGCGCAGATCCTGCGCCATCGGCTGGCGCAGCGCCAGCAACCGGACGCAGAAGGCCTCGACCTCGCGTTCCAGCGCGTCGATCTGGGTGTCGCGCCCGACCACCTCGGTCGCCAGGTCGGTGTCGCGCCGCACCAGGGCGCGGGTGGCATCCGCCACCTGCCGTTCCGCCAGCCCGCCCATCCGCGCGACCATGTCGCGCAGCCGGCGGAGTTCCTCGTCATAGGACCGCACGATGTGTTCACTCGCCATGTCGTTGTCCTTCCGCCGCTCAGCCGAAGCGGCCGGTGATGTATTCCTGGGTCTTGGCGTGCCGGGGCGCGGTGAACATCTGCGCCGCCGGCGCCACCTCGATCAGCTCGCCAAGGTAGAAGAACGCCACCTGGTCGGCGCAGCGCGCCGCCTGTTGCATGTTGTGCGTGACGATCACGATCGTGAAGTCGCGCTTCAGCTCGTCGATCAGTTCCTCGATCTTCAGCGTGGAGATCGGATCGAGGGCCGAGGTCGGCTCATCGAACAGGATCACCTCCGGCCGCACCGCGATGGTGCGCGCGATGCACAGCCGCTGCTGCTGCCCGCCCGACAGGCCGAGGGCCGAGGCATCGAGCCGGTCCTTCACCTCGTCCCAGATCGCGGCGCGGGTCAGCGCCCATTCGATGCGCTCGTCCATCTGGTTGCGCGACAGCTTCTCGTGAAGCCGGATGCCGAAGGCAATGTTGTCGTAGATCGACATGGGGAAGGGGGTGGGCTTCTGGAACACCATGCCGACCTTCGCACGCAGCGCGTTCAGGTCCGCATCGGGGGCGATGACGTTCTCGCCATCCAGCATCACCTCCCCGGTCGCGCGCTGGCCGGGATAGAGCGAGTACATCCGGTTCAGCACGCGCAGCAGGGTGGACTTGCCGCAGCCCGAAGGCCCGATCATGCCCGTGACCTGCCGATCGGGGATGTTGAAGTCGATCCCCTTCAGGGCGCGGTTGTCGCCGTAGAAGAATTCCAGGTTGCGGATGGCGATGCGCGGCGGGTTGATCGCGGCTTCGGAGCGCGCCTGCACGCCGCCGAAGCCCTGGCTCGCCTCGGCCATGCCGGTTTCTGCGGTGGTGGACATGGGGTGGTTCCTTCCGCCTACTTGCGGCTGCGCAGCACGCTGCGCGCCAGGATGTTGAGGCCAAGCACGCCGAGCGTGATCAGCAGGGCGCCGGCCCAGGCGAGCGCGATCCAGTCCTCGAAGGGCGAACCGGCCATGGAGTAGATGGTGACCGGCAGGCTCGCCATCGGCTTGGACAGGTCGAGCGACCAGGCATTGTTGCCGAGCGAGGTGAAGAGCAGCGGCGCCGTCTCGCCGGCCACGCGGGCGACGGCGAGCAGGATGCCGGTGATGATGCCCGATGCCGCCGACTTCCAGCAGATGAAGACGATCATCTTCCACTTCGGCGCGCCAAGGCCGATCACCGCCTCGCGCAGCGTGTTCGGGATGAGGGAGAGCATGTCCTCCGTGGTGCGCACCACCACGGGAATGACGATGATCGCCAGCGCCACGACGCCCGCCCAGCCCGAGAAGCCACCGAAGGGCAGCACCAGGATCTGGTAGACGAACAACCCGATCAGGATCGACGGCGCGGAGAGCAGGATGTCGCAGACGAAGCGCACCAGGTTCCCGAACTTCGACCCGCGGGCGTATTCGGCGAGATAGGTGCCGACCAGCATGCCGATCGGTGTGCCGATGGCGGTGCCGAGGCTGGCCTGGATCAGGCTGCCGACGATGGCGTTGAGCAGCCCGCCATCGGAGCCCGGCGGCGCGGTGACGCGGGTGAAGACGCTGGGGCCCATTGCGGTGAAGCCGCGGATCGTCAGCGTCAGCAGGATGGAAGCGAGCAGCGCGAGGCCGATCAGCGTCGCCACCATGCAGAGCAGGCGAATGATGCGGTCGGCGCGCTTGCGCCGCCGGCCGAGCGCGGCCGCGACCTCGGGGTCCTTGCGAGGGCCGGGCAACGCCCCGGCGGTGAGGGACAGACTCATCGGATCAGGCCTTCAGCCGCGAGCGCAGCAGGTAGCGCGAGGTTGCGAGAACGATGAAGGACAGCACGAAGAGAATGAAGCCGAGGGCGAGCAGCGAGGCGAGCTTGAGGCTGCCCGTCTCGCTTTCGCCGAACTCCAGCGCGACCAGCGACGCGATCGTGTTGCCCGGCCCGAAGAGGGACGTGCTGATCCGGTTCGCGTTGCCGATGACGAAGGTGACCGCCATGGTCTCGCCAAGCGCACGGCCGAGGCCGAGCATGATGCCGCCGACCACCGAGATGCGGGTGTAGGGCAGCACGACGCCGCGCATCACCTCCCAGGTCGTGGCCCCGAGGCCGTAGGCGCTTTCCTTGTAGACCGGCGGCACCTGCAGGAAGACGTCGCGCATGGTCGCCGCGATGAAGGGCAGGATCATGATCGCGAGGATGAAGGACGCGGTGAAGATGCCGGTGCCGAAGGGCGCGCCCTGGAACAGGAAGCCGATCAGCGGCAATTCGCCGACATTGTCGATGATCCAGGGCTGGATATGCGCGGCGAAGGCCGGCGCGATCACGAAGAAGCCCCACATGCCGTAGATGATGGACGGCACGGCCGCCAGCAGCTCGATCGCCGTGCCCACCGGGCCCCGCAACCAGGCGGGCGCGAGCTCGGTCAGGTAGAAGGCGACGCCGAAGGCGAGCGGCACGGCGAAGGCGATCGCCAGCACCGCGGTGACGATGGTGCCGTAGATGGACACACCGGCGCCGAAGACCTCCTGCACCGGATCCCATTCGGTGGACCAGATGAAGGACAGCCCGAAGGCGCGGAACGCCGGCAGGCCGGCGATGAACAGCTCGACGATGATGGCGCCGAGCAGTGCGAGGACCAGCACGCCGGAGCCCTTGCAGGCCCATGCGAAGATCGTGTCGCCAAGGTTGCCGCCGCGGCGTGCGGTGGCCGGCATCGGGATGGTGGCGGTGGCTGCCTGGCTCACATCATTGGCCCGTCAGGAGGGAAGGGAAGGGGCCCGGCCTCGCGGCGCGGGCCCCTTGGTCTCAGGCGCCGAACTGGCGGTTCCAGGCGGCGCGGATGGCGGTCTTGGTCGCCTCCGGCAGCGGGATGTATTCCAGTTCGCGGGCCGCCGCATCGCCATTGGCATAGGCCCAGTCGAAGAACTTACGGACATTGGCGCTGCGCGCCGCATCCGCCGGGTTGGTCGGCAGCAGGATGAAGGTCGGCGAGACGATCGGCCAGGAATTCGCACCCGGCTGGTTGATGATGTCCGCCGCGAAGCCCGGCACCGACCAATCCGCGTTGGACGCGGCGGCGAGGAAGTTCTCCATGGTCGGCTTCACGAAGTTGCCGTCCTTGTTGCGCAGCTGCGTGGAGACCAGGTTGTTGCGGCTGGCATAGGCGTTCTCGACATAGCCGATGCCGCCGCGCGTGTTGCGCACGCCGCCCGCCACACCTTCATTGCCACGCGCGCCATTGCCGACCGGCCAGCGCACCGAGGTCGCGGCACCTGGGCCGCCACGCCAATCGGCCGAGACCGCCGCGAGGTAGGAGGTGAAGACGAAGGTCGTGCCCGACCCGTCCGCGCGATAGACCGGCGCGATGGCGAGGGCAGGCAGCGTCACGCCGGGGTTCAGCGCGGTGATCTTCGCATCGTTCCAGCGGTTGATCTTGCCGAGGAAGATCTCGGCCAACACATCGCCGGTCAACTTCAACTGCTCGTTCTCGATGCCGGGCACGTTGATGATCGGCACCACCGAGCCCATCACGGTCGGGAACTGCAGCAGGTTGCCCTCGGTCAACTGCTGGGCGGTCAGCGGCGCGTCGGTCGCACCGAAATCGACCGTGCGGTTGCGGATCTGGTTGATCCCGGCGCCCGAACCGACGGACTGGTAGTTCACCTGCATGCCGATCGCAGCGCGGGCGGCCTCGGCCCACTTCTGGTAGATCGGGTTGGGGAAGGAAGCGCCGGCGCCGGTGATCTGGGCGCCCTGGGCGCGGGCGGTGAGGGGAAGGGCCAGCATCGCGCCGGCGCCGAGAAGGATGGACCGCCTGTTCATAAGCGTCACTCCGTGCGTGTTACAGCGGCGCTCCGCTGGGGTGCGCCGACGCCCGGGCTTCTAGGCGGGGCGGAAGTCGCCCCGATTGCAGTTTTATGATGGTTCGATGACAGGGCGGGAGACAACCAGCCCGGTCATCCCTGGGCTGCGCCGGCTGCGGGCGGGGGTTCGCCCCGCCCGCCGCGCCTTACTTGTACCAGGCCGGGCGACGCTTCTCCCTAAAGGCCGCAAGGCCTTCGCGCCCCTCGGCCGAGGCCCGCTGCATCCAGGATTCATGCGCCAGCAAGGACATCTCCCGCGCCGAAAGCTTCAATCCGTTGGCACCAAGGAATGAATCCTTGGTCATGGCGATGGCGGATGGCGAGGACAGCATGGTCTGGTCGATGACCTCGGCGAGGCGCGCATCGGCGCGGTCGGCCGGCACCACCTCGTGCACCAAGCCGATTCGCAGCGCCTCGGCGGCGTCGAAGCGTTCCCCGGTGATGGCGTAGCGTCGCGTCTGCCGCAGCCCCATGGCGTGGACCATGTGGGTGCTGATGGGGGTGGGGGCGACGCCGACGCGCACCTCGGTCAGGCCGAAGATGGCATCCGGGGTGGCGATGGCCACATCGACGCAGCAGACCACGCCGCAGCCGCCGCCGAAGCAGGCGCCATGCACCAGGGCGAAGGTCGGCTTGGGGAATTCGTTCAGCTTCTGCATGGCCGTCGTCGTCGCCATGGACGCGACATAGGCCCGCTCCGGCCCGTAGGTCGCGGCCACTGCCAGCCAGTCGAGATCCGCCCCGGCCTGGAAATGCTTGCCCGCCCCGCGGATCACCAGCGCGCGGACGCTGTCATCGTCACGCAGCTTGTCGAGCCCCGCGATCAGCGCGCCGAGCAGATCCTCGTCATACGCATTGCCCTTGGCGGGCTTGTTGAGCGTGGCGGTGGCGATGCCGCGATCATCGATCGACAGCAGCACGGGGTCGGCCATGGCAATCCTCCATTCAAGCCGGCGCATCCTTGCTGCCCGGGCGGTCCCCGCCAACCCGCCGTTGACGCATGGCCGCAGCGCGCCGAGGCTCCCCCCGTCAGAAGGAGGCCCCCGCCATGGCCAGCAGCCGCCCCACGCTTTCCGGTCCCCGCCATGCCGTCTCGGCCGGGCATTACCTGGCGGCGAGCGCCGGCGCGGCGGTGCTGGAGGCTGGCGGCAATGCCATCGATGCCGGCTGTGCGGCCGGCATGGCGCTCGGCGTGTTGCTGCCGGACCTCGTGAATGTCGCGGGCGTCGCGCCGATCATGATCCGACTGGCCGACGGCACGGTCGAGACCATCGCCGGCCTCGGCCACTGGCCGCGCGCGCTGCCGCCCGACGTCTTCATGCGCGAGCATGGCGGCAAGATCCCGAACGGCGTGCGCCGCACCGTGGTTCCAGCGGCACCCGATGCCTGGATTACCGCGCTGGAACGCCACGGCACCATGGGCTTCGGCGATGTCGCGCAATACGCGATCCGCTATGCCGGGGAGGGTTTCGCCGTCTTCCCGCTGCTCGCGGAAACCGTCGCGCTGCATCAGGCGGAATACGCGAGCTACCCGTCCAACGCCGCGATCTTCCTGCCGAACGGCGCGCCGCCGAAGGTGGGCGACCGTTTCGTGCAATCCGACCTCGCCCGCACCCTGTCCTACATGGTCGAGGAGGAACGCCGCGCCGCGGCCAAGGGCGGGCGCATGGCGGGCCTCGCCGCCGCGCACGCCGCCTTCTATCGCGGCGACATCGCGCGCGAGATCGTCAACTTCATTCAGGCCGAGGGCGGCTTCCTGTCCATGGAGGACATGGCGGGCTTCCGGTCTCGCCTGGAACCCGCAGTGGCCAAGCCGTGGCGCGGCCACACGCTGCTGACCTGCGGGCCGTGGTGCCAGGGCCCGGCACTGGCGCAGGCGCTGCTGCTGATGGAACGCGCCGGCTTCGACGGCATGGCGCATAACTCGGCCGACTACCTGCACCTGCTGACCGAATGCGTGAAGGCGGCGATGGCCGACCGCGAATACCATTTCGGCGATCCGCTGTTCACGCAGGTGCCGCTGGACGGGCTGCTCTCGCCGCAGCATCTCGATGCGCGGCTGCGCCAGATCGACCCGGCCCGCGCGCATCCGACCATGTATGAACCGCTGCTCGGCCGCGGCACGCCGGCTGTCGGCCCGCAGCGCGCCGACCTGCCGAAGGTCGAGGCCGATACCTCCTACGTCGCCGTGGTGGATCGCTGGGGCAATGCCTTCAGCGCGACGCCGTCGGACGGGTCGTGGAATTCGCCGGTGGTGCCGGGCCTCGGGCTGATCCCGTCCAACCGCGGCAGCCAGTCGCGCCCCGACCCGGCGCATCCGTCCGGCGTCGCGCCGGGCAAGCGGCCGCGCCTGACGCCGAACCCGGCGATGCTGGTCACCGAGGATGGCGGCGTCATGCCCTTCGGCACGCCGGGCGGCGACGTGCAGATCCAGGCCATGCTGCAGGTCATGCTGAACGTCTTCCATTTCGGCATGGAGTTGCAGGAGGCGATCGAGGCGCCGCGCATCGCCTCCTATGCCTTCCCGTCTTCCTTCGCGCCCTTCGACTACTTCCCCGGCCGCGTCGCGGTGGAAGGCCGCGTGCCGCAATCCGTCCGCGACGAGCTGACGGCGCGCGGGCATGAGGTGAAGGAATGGCCCGACATCACCTGGCTCGCCGGCAGCGTCGAGGCGGTGCTGTCCGATCCCAAGGCCGGGCTGGTGCGCGCCGGGGCCGATCCACGCCGTCCGGCCTACGCCATCGCGGGGTGAAGGCCACCGCGCTGATCCAGGCCGCGGCGGCGCATCAACGCGGCGGCCGCGCTGCCGAGGCCGCCGCCGCCTATGATGCCGTCATCGCGGCCGGGACGGATGCGCCGGAACTGCGCAACAACCTCGGCGTCGCGCTGCGCGATACCGGCGATGCCGCCGATGCCGAAGCCGCCTTCCGCGCCGCCCTGGCGCAGCGGCCGAACTATGGCCGCGCTGCCGTGAACCTCGCCGCCTTGCTGCAAACCGCCGCGCGGCCTGCGGAGGCCGCGGCAGTCTGTGAGGCCGCGCTCGCAGCCGGTGCCGGGGATGGGCTGCGCGGCATCGCCGGCCGCGCCTGGTCCCGGGCGAGCCGTCCCGATCGTGCTTTGCCGCACCTCGCCGCCGCGGTCTCGTCAGCACCTGGGGACGTGGCGCTGCGCAACGATCTCGCCGGCGCGCTGATGGTGTTGGGCCGTCCGAATGAAGCGGCGACGCATTTCGCCGTGGTCGTCTCGACCCTGGCCGAGCGCGCCGATGTGAAGGTCAATCTCGGCAATGCGCTGCACCAGGCCGGGCGCTGGACGGAGGCCGCCGCGGTGCATCGCGGCGCCATCGCGCAGGATCCGTCCTGCCGCCCCGCCTGGCACAACCTGCTGCTGCTGCTGAACTACATGCCGGATGTGACGGCCGATGAGGTGGCGCGCGAGCATCGCACCTATGGCGATCGCTTCCCGCCGCGCGCGATGCCCGCCTTCGCGAACGGCGCCGACCCCGATCGGCGGCTGCGCATCGGGCTGCTGTCGGGGGATTTCCGCGTCCATCCGGTCGGGCGCTTCCTGCTCGGCCCGCTCGCCGCGCTCGATCGCCGGGGCTTCGAGGCGATCGCCTATGCCAACCAAACGATGGCGGATGGCATGACGGCGCGGCTGCGCGGGCTGCTCGACGGGTGGCGCGCGGTACAGGACATGCCCGACGAGACGGTGGCCGCGACCATCCGCGCCGATGGCATCGACATCCTGATCGACCTGTCGGGCCACACCCAGGGCACACGGCTGCCGGTGCTGGACCATCGCCCCGCACCGGTGCAGGCATCCTGGATCGGCTACGCCAACAGCACGGGCAGCCAGGCCGTCGACTGGATCATCGCCGATGGCGTGAGCGTGCCGCCGGGCGAGGAGGCGCTCTATGTCGAACGGGTGATGCGCCTGCCGGGCTGCTACCTCTGCTTCGCGCCGCCGGAGGTCCCCGTCCGCGCCGGCCCGCCGCCGATGATCCGTCGCGGCCATGCCGTGCTCGCCTGCTTCAACGCACCGACCAAGCTGCATGATGGCGTGCTTCGCGTCTGGGCGCGCATCCTCGCTGCGCTGCCGACCGCGCGGCTGCTGCTGAAGGCGCGACCCTATGGGGAGGCGGAGACGGCGCGCTCCATCCGCGCCCGCTTCGCCGCCTGCGGGGGCGATGCGGTGCGGCTCGACCTCGAGGGGCAGAGTGCCTACCCGGCCTATTTCGCGCGCTATGCCGAGGTCGATTTCATGCTCGACCCCTTTCCCTTCCCCGGCGGCACCACGACGGCCGAGGCCATCCATGCCGGCGTACCGACCCTGACCCTGCGCGGTCGCGGTGGGATGATGAGCCGCAATGGCGAGACGCTGCTGACCGCCGCAGGTATTCCCGACTGGATCGCGGCGGACGAGGCCGACTACGTCGCCCAGGCGATCCGCCGCGCACAGGACCCGGACGGGTTGGCGGTGGTGCGGGCGCGGCTGGGTCTCGGCGCACTTGGCGATGCCGCGACCTATGCGCGCGGACTGGAAGCCGGCTTGCGGGCGATGTGGCGCGACTGGTGCGAGCAGCAGGCGTGAGGCCTGCGGCAAGTGCCCGGGACGCGAAAGGCGCCGGTTGACGCCGGCGCTGCCGCGACGAAGGCTGCCCACGCGATTCAAAGAGGCAGCGCGATGACCACGGATGCGGATGAGGTGATGGCGGCGGCGGTGGCCCGCGGCATCGCGAATTTCGAAGCGACGACCGGCCGCGTGCCCGATGCCTTCCGGCTGCTGCTCGACCACGCGCCTGGCGCCTTCGCCGGCTATGGCCTGCTGCGCGAGGCGGCGATGCGCACCCCGGAGGCGGGCGGCGCGCTCGACCTGCGCACCAAGGAACTCGTCTTCGTCCTGCTCGATGTGATGGTGGGCGCCGTCGATGGCGCGAAGGTCCATGCCGCGAACGCGCTGCGGCAGGGCGCTACGCTTGCCGAACTCGCCGAGGGGCTGGTGCAGTGCATCCTGGTCGGTGGCATCACCACCTGGAACCGCGCCGGGCGCCAGGTGATGGAACATGCCGCGGCGATCGCTGCCGAAGGCGCCGCCGCGTCCCGGACGTAGCGATCGCGCAGGCGCACTGCCGCGCCTGCGTCTTTCCCGAAGGCGGCGTCGCCATCGTCACGCCGTTCCCCCCGGATGTCATCCTCGCCGCGGCCGGCGCCGGCTGATCACTGCCGCGCGATGCTGTGCAGGATGCTTGCGCCGCGCGGGACGACGGCCGTCTAATCGACCGATCGGTCGGCACAAGGCCGAGGCTGTGCGGTGGTGGAGGAAACCATGATCACGCGTCGCCTGTTGCCCGGTGCTGTCATCGCGCTCGCCGCACCCGGCCTGGCGGGGGCAGCCGAGCCGAACACCACGCGCCCGATCCGCATGCTGGTCGGCTCCGCCCCCGGCGGGTCGCAGGACCTGACGGCACGGCTGATCGCCCCGGGCATGTCGGCGCGCCTGGGTCAGACCGTGGTGGTGGAAAACCGCGGCGGCGGCGGCGGCATGCTCACCTTCGAACCGGTGCTGCGCGCGGTGCCGGACGGCGCCACCGTCACGACAGGCAACATGGGCGCGATCATCATCAACGCGATCAGCGAGCCAAACTTCCCGATCAAGCCGATGAACGACCTGGCGCCGGTGTCGCTGGTCGCCGATGTCATGACCATCCTCATCACACCCGCCGACCGGCCATGGCGCAGCGTGGATGAACTCGTCGCCGCGGCCCGCGCGCGGCCGGGCGAATTGAGCTGGGCGCATCCGGGCATCGGGGCCAGCCCCTGGCTCGCTTCGCTGCTGCTCGACAAGGATGCCGGGCTGTCCACCATCGCCGTGCCGTTCCGTGGTGGTGCGCCGGCGGTGATGGAACTCATCGCCGGGCGGATCGACTATTGCTTCGCCACCACGCCGACGGCCCTGCCGCAGATCAGGGCGGGAAAGGTCCGGGCGCTGGCGGTGCCGACGCCGCAGCGCCTTTCCATCCTGCCCGAGGTGCCGACGATGGTGGAACTCGGCTACCGCGACTTCCTGGTCAGTGGCTGGTTTGCCGTGATGACGACGCCCGGCACCCCGCCCGCGACCATCACGCGCCTGAACCGTGCGATCAACGCGGCGATCGCGGATACCGACGTGATCGCAGCCTTCGGGCGCGAGGGCATGTCACCGCTGCCCTCCACGCCCGAGGAATTCGCCCGGCGCGGTGCCGCCGAGCGCGAGAAGTGGGAACCGATCGTGCTCGCTGCGCTCCGCCACCGGCCGGGCTGACGACCTATACGTAGCCAGGCCCCTCGATCGCCGGATGGGCGGCGAGGAAACCCTCATCCACCTCGACGCCGATACCCGGCGTCTGGTTGGGCAGGACGTTGCCGTCGGCGCCGATCTTCCAAGGCTCGCTGCCCAGCTCGTCGCGGAACTTGTTGGCGCGCGAGATGTCGGCCTCGAAATACCCGCCATTCTCGATGGCAGCGAGGAAATGGATCGAGGCCGCCTGGTTCACCCCCGTCATCGACGAATGCGGGTGGATTGGGATCTTGAAGGCGGATGCCATCCCCGCGATGCGCAGCGCCTCCGTGATGCCACCGCACTTCGACAGGTCCGGCTGCCAGATGGTGATGACGCCGTCTTCCAGAACGCGGGTGAATTCGTAGCGGGTGAAGTGGTTCTCCCCGGCCGCCAGCGGCGTCACGCCATAGCCGCGTGCCTGGGCGTAGAGGTGATGGTCGTGCGCGGGGAAGGGTTCCTCGAGCCAGCCGATGTTCAGCCGGTCCATCTCCGGCATCACCTGGCGAACCTGGTCGATGTTGTAGCCGATATTGGCGTCGGTCAGGATCACCAGCTCCTTGCCGAAGGCGTCGCGCACCGCCTCCATGCGCGCGATGTCGTCCTTCACCGTGTCGCCGACGCGCAGCTTCAACGCCTTGTAGCCGGCTTCCATATGCGGCGCCGCCTCGTCGATCAGCTGCGCCGGCGGCTGGTAGCCGAGCGCGACGCCGCCGGCATAGGCGGCCACCGGCCGCGCCGACCCGCCGAGCAGCTTGTACAGCGGCAGGTTCAGCGCCTTCGCCTTGGCGTCCCACAGCGCCATGTCGATGCCCGACATCGCCATGGCGCAGCCCGCGCCCATGCCGTGGCTCGCCAACTGGTACTTGTAGATGCGGGCGTTGATGCCGGTGGTGTCGAAGGCATCCATGCCGAGGATCAACTGCCGCAGCGTCGTCTGGATCAGCGTTGCGATGGCGGTGTGCGCGCGGCCGTGATGGCTTTCGCCCCAGCCGACGATGCCGTCCTCGGTGGTGACCTTCACCATCACGGCATCGCGCTTGACCGCCTGGCCGATGCCGAGCCGCGGCCCACCCGGCGGCAGCGGGAAGGAGGTCGGGTAGGCGCGCACATCGACAATCTTCATCGGCTTCGTTTCCTCGTGTCCTTGCGCGGAGGCTGCCAGCCGGGCACGCGGTTTGCAAACCCATCGCCTGTCGTGCCCAGGATGTGGTCCGGCGATTGAGGAGAGTGACAGGATGGCGAGTGACCCCGTTCCCCCGACCATGGCGGCGATCGGCCTGTGGACCGGCGTGGAATGCCCCAACGCAGCCGGCCGCCGCGGCCTCGAGGACTTCCCGGCGCTGATCCGGGACTTCGAGGCGCTGCGCGGCACGCTGGTGTTCGAGGATGAGCCGTCCTCCTTCGAAGCGGCACTGCGCGAGGAAGCGGAGAAGGGCGCGTGAGCGGCCTCGCGGAACTGTCCGTCACCGCGGCCGCCGATGCCTTCGCGAAGGGCGAGGCGAGCGCGGAAGCGATGGTGCGCGCCTGCCTCGCGCGCATCGACGCGCATGACGGCAAGGTGAACAGCGTCATCCGCCTGGATCGCGAAGCGGCGCTGGAAGCCGCCACCGCACAGGACAAGGCGCGCGCCGGCGGGGCGAAGCCTGGTCCGCTGTCCGGCGTGCCGATGATGCACAAGGACATGTACTACCGCGCCGGCAAGGTCAGCTCCTGCGGATCGAAGATCCGCCGCGACTTCGTGCCGGGTGTGACGGCGACCGTGCTGCAGCGCCTGGATGCAGCCGGTGCCATCGACATGGGCACGCTGAACATGGCGGAGTTCGCGCAGAACCCGACCGGGCACAACGCGCATTTCGGTGACTGCCACAATCCGTGGAACCTGCCGTATTGCACGGGCGGGTCGTCCTCGGGGTCCGGCGCCGGCGTGGCCGCGCGCTTCTTCGCCGCGGCGCTTGGGTCGGATACCGGCGGGTCGATCCGCCTGCCGGCGGGCATCTGCGGCGTGACGGGCATCAAGGGCACGCAGACCCGCGTGCCGCGCACCGGTGTGATGCCGCTGTCCTTCAGCATGGACAATGTCGGTCCGCTGACACGCACGGCACGCGACGCGGCGCGCATCATGACGGTGATCTCAGGCAAGGACGGCATCGACATGACGGCGGCGCCGGAGGCCGTACCGGATTACGAGGCCGCGCTGACCGGCGACATCCGCGGGTTGCGCATCGCCGTGCCGCGCGAATGGTTCTTCGACGGCGCGGATGATGAAGTCGTCCGCGGCTTCGAGGCAGCGCTCGCCGTGCTGAAGGCGCGCGGCGCGAGCGTGGAGCATGTCTCCTGCCCATCGCTGCGCGCCATCGGCACCTATGTCTCGGTGGTCAGCCGCGTCGAGGGCGCGACCATCCATGCCAACTGGATGCGCGAGCATCCCGGCGACTACGCCACCCATCTCTCGGGGCGCCTCTATGGTGGCTACGCCATCCCGGGCACCTGGTATCTGGAGGCGCTGTCGCGCCGCGGCGCGCTGCTGCGGCAATTCTGCAAGGAAGCCTTCGCTGGCCACGACATCGTTGCCACGCCGACGCTGCGCATGCGCGTGCCGACGCTCGCGGGAACCGATATCGACGTGGATGCCGAGGCGAACTGGGCGCGGCACATGGCAGTCTCGGCCAATACGCGGCCATTCAACTACCTGGGCATCCCGACGGTCAGCATTCCCGTCGGCTTCGACGATCGCGGCCTGCCGATCGGGATGCAGCTCTCGGCCCGGCCCTTCGGAGAGGGCCGCGCCCTGATGGTCGCCGATGCCTATCAGCGCGATACCGATTGGCACGCGCAGGTGCCCGCGCTGTAGCGCCGGGAGCGGGCATCGTCGCCCGTCCGGGTGGTGCCACCCGGACGGGGTCCGCCCTAACCTGGGCCGAGCGGCGGCGTGCGGTCGAAGACCGGCGGCACGTAGCCCTCGCCGCCCCAGCGGTGGCGACTGACCACGGTGTTGTTGCGGCGGTCGCGCACTTCGAGGTTCGGCATGCCGTCGCGGCCGCGTCCGACCGGCACCACGACCCAGCGGCGCTGCCAGCTCGTGCGCCGGCCGCGCGGCCCTTCCTCGCTATGCGCGGCAGACACCAGGCTGCCGAAGATCGGCCGCAGGGTCGCGCCGTCGCGCAGCAGCAGGTGCAGCGCCTCGGTCGAGGTGCTGCGCCCGGTCGAGGTGTAGGAATTGTGGGCCCGCAGGGCGATGACCGGCCGCCCGCCCAGCGGAGCAAGCCGGTCCACATCGATCAGGCAGGCCCACCACGGATCGATGGTGATGGGTTCCAGCAGCACCGGCCCGGCGACGATCTCGGGCGCGCCATCCGTGCCGTCACGCATCAGCGCGACACGCAGCCCGTCCTCGTCGGGCACCGCCACGACGGACAGGCCATCGGTTGCCGGCCCCCAGGCGCCGAAGCCCGAGCAGGCGGGGGAGGCGCCACGGCGGCCGGCCTCGGTGTCGGCAAACAGGGCGCGGACGGCCGCGGCTTCCTCCAGCGCGCGCGCGGCGCCGGCAGGCAGCAACAGGGCTGGCAGGATGGCGAGGCCGCGGCGACCGATCATCCCCGCAGCGCCTTGATCTGCGCGGGATAGCCGGACGGGTCCACCGCCACGTCGATCAGCACCGGCCCGGTCGCGGCGCAGGCTGCGGCGACAGCTTCGGCGAGTTCCGCCTCGCTGTTCGCCGTCAGGCCGATCCCGCCCATCGACCGCATCGCGGCCGCGAGATCCGCGCGCGGCCAGCCCAGCGCGCCATCGGGCAGGTCGCGCTGTTCCTTCTTGATGTCGATCAGCGACAGCGTCGCGTCGTTGAAGGCCACCACGACGACGCGCGCACCGATCACCGCCGCCGTCGCCAACTCGCCGAGGCCCATCAGAAGCCCGCCATCGCCGGTGAAGGCGATCGCGCCGCGCTGCGGGTCATGCAGCGCGGCGGCGATCGCCGCCGGCACCGCGAAGCCCATGGTCGCGAGGCCGTTCGAGATCAGCAGGTCGCCCGGCCGCTCGCATTGCCAGAAGGTGGTGGCAGGGAACATGTGCGCCCCGGCGTCGATCGCCGCACGCGGGTCGAAGCCGGCCTTGCGGCAGGCGGCCTGCGTGACCTCGACCAGCCGCTGCGGGCCGATCCCCGCACCGCGCCGCGGGTCGTTCGCCAGCAGGCGCAGCCAGGCCTCGCGCAGCGCAGCGATCTCGCCGGCATCCCAGGTGGAGCGCGACGCACCCTGAGTGATCGCCGCCAGCGCGGGCGCGATGGCGCCCGACAGCGCGGCCGCGGGGGCGGCATAGGGCAGGGCGCGCGGGGCGGTGGCGATCTCGATCACCGGCACCGGCCAGCGCCAGGGCTTGGGGATGAATTCGACCGGGTCGGCGCCGACCATGATCACCGCATCGGCCCGGTCCAGCACCGGGCCTTCCGCCGCACCGCAGGTGAAGATGCCGGCGAAATGCCGATCGGCGTCGGCGATCACGCCCTTGGCCTTGTAGGTCACCAGCGCCGGGCAGCCGAGGGCCGCGACCAGGGCGCGCAACTCTGGCGCGGCGTCCATCGCCTCCAGCCCCGCCACCACCACCGGGCGCTTCGCCGCGGCCAGCACCCGCCGCGCAGTGGCGACCGCCGCCGCATCGGGGCCGGGCAGGGCAGGGCGCGCGACGCTGGCCGGCAGCGCGGCCGGCTGGCGCGCTGCACCGCCCGACAATTCGATCAGCGCCGCCCCGCGTGGCGCGGCCAGCACGGCGTCGATCGCGCGGGTCGCGGCCTCACCGGCCGCCATCTGGCCGACGGAAAGCTGCGCCTTGGTCACCGGCGCGAGCATCGCCGCATGGTCGAAATACTGGTGCGTGGCGAAGGCGCGCTCGGCCGGCGCGAAGCCATCCGCCAGCAGCACCACCGGCGCGCGGTCCAATGCCGCATGCGCCATGCCGTTCGCCGCATTGCCCACACCCGGGCCGCGCGTGCACAGCGCCACCCCGGGCGCACCGGACAGTTCCGCCTCTGTCGCCGCCATGATGACCGCCGAGGTCTCGTGGCGGGCCAGCACGAATTCCATGCCGCACGCCTTGGCCGCGGCGATCAGGTCGAGACTCGAACCGCCGCCGGGCACCCCGTAAATCCGCTTCGTGCCGGCGCCGGCGAAGGCGGCGGCGATGGAATCGGCGGCGGTGGGCGGGGCGGTCTCGGTCATCGGGCACTCCGGCGTTCTGGAATGGCAAGGATAGGGGCGCCGGCCCGTGCTGCCCATCCGGGCAACACCGCCCGCCCGCTTCCTGGGCAAAACCGTCCCTGTTCCGGTGCCCCATCGCCATCCCGGGCTTGCGTCGGAACCCTGACCCCGGCGAGGCTGGCGACCGGAGGACTTCGCGCCGGTGACCAGGACCACCCCAACCTTCGACGAGATGACGGCCGATGGCCTCGTTCGCGGACCCTATGCCGAGATCGCGCGATGGCTCGCCGCCACGCCGCGGGAGCAGCTCGAACGCCGCCGGCATGAGGCCGAGCTGCTGTTCAAGCGCATCGGCATCACCTTCGCCGTCTATGGCGAGGGCGGCGATCCCGAGCGGCTGATCCCCTTCGACATCATCCCCCGCATCCTTGCCCGCGCGGAATGGGATGCGCTGTCGCGTGGCCTGATGCAGCGGGTCAAGGCGCTGAACCTGTTCCTGCTGGACGTCTATGGCGCGCAGGAGATCCTGAAGGCCGGACGCATCCCCGCCGCGCTGGTGCGGGAGAACGAGGCCTTCCGCGCGGAGATGAAGGGCTTCATCCCGCCCGGCGGCGTCTATACCCACATTGCCGGCATCGACGTGGTGCGCACCGCGCCGAATGAATTCTGGGTGCTCGAGGACAATTGCCGCACGCCGTCGGGCGTCTCCTACATGCTGGAGGGGCGGGAGGCGATGCTGCGGCTGTTCCCGGGCCTCTGCGCCGGGCATCACATCGCCCCGGTCGGGCATTACCCTGAGGAACTGCTCGAGACGCTGAAATCGGTGGCGCCGCCGAATTGCCGCGGCCTGCCGCGCGTGGCGATCCTCACCCCCGGTTCCTACAACAGCGCCTATTACGAACATTGCTTCCTGGCCGATGAGATGGGGGTCGAGGTCGTCGAAGGCCCCGACCTGTTCGTCGAGGACGATGTCGTCTTCATGCGGACCACCACTGGGCCGCAGCGCGTGGACGTGATCTATCGCCGCATCGATGACGACTACCTCGACCCCAAGGTGTTCCGGCCGGAGAGCGTGCTGGGCGTGCCGGGGCTAATGGCGGCCTACAAGGCGGGGAATGTCGCGCTCGCCAATGCGCCGGGGGCCGGCATCGCCGACGACAAGGCGGTCTATCCCTATGTGCCGGAGATGATCCGCTTCTACCTCGGCGAGGAACCGTTGTTGTCCAACGTGCCGACCTATCTGTGCGAGCGCGAGGACGACCGCGCCTATGTCCTCGAACACCTGCACGAGCTGGTGGTGAAGCTGACCCATGGGTCGGGCGGCTACGGCATGCTGGTCGGGCCGCATTCCACGGCCGAGCAGCGCGCCGATTTCGCCGCGCGGATCAAGGCGAAGCCGGCCGAATACATCGCCCAGCCGACCCTTGCGCTGTCCACGGTGCCGACGCTGGTGGACAAGGGCATCGCGCCGCGCCACGTCGATCTGCGGCCCTTCGTGCTGTGCGGCAAGGAGGTGCGGATCGTCCCCGGCGGCCTGACCCGCGTCGCGCTGCGGGAAGGTTCGCTGGTGGTCAATTCGTCGCAGGGCGGCGGCACCAAGGACACCTGGGTGCTGGAGGACGACCCCGCCGACATCGCGCAGCCGACGCAGGGGCAGTCGCAATGCTGAGCAGCACCGCCGACAGCCTCTACTGGCTCGGCCGCTACATGGAGCGCGCCGGGAACAATGCCCGCGGGTTGCAGGTGACGCTGCGCATGGCGAGCCTGACCGGCGCCGTGGACCGGCGCGACAATGCCTGGCGGGCGCTGCTGATCGCTTCCGGCTGCGCGCCGGGCTTCGCCGCCACCGGGCAGGCGCTGACGCAGGAAGCGGTGGTGCGCTACCTCGCTGCCGATACGTCCAACGCGTCCTCCATCCTGTCCTGCATCGAGGCCGCGCGGTCCAACGGGCGCGCCGTGCGCACCGCGCTGACCGTGGACATGTGGGAGGCAGTGAACGAGACCTGGTCCGAAGGCCGCCGCACCACCGAGGCGAGCTTCACGCCCGACAACCTGCCCGACTTCCTCGACTGGGTGAAGTCGCGCACGGTGCTGTTCAACGGTGCCTATGCCGACACCATGCTGCGCGACGAGGCCTGGCGCTTCGTCCGTCTGGGCACGATGTTCGAGCGTGCGGACAACACTGCCCGCGTGCTCGACGTTCATCACCACGCGCTGAAGGGCACCGAGGAAGGTGGCGCGGTCGCCTATGTGCAGTGGCAGGCGATCCTGCGCTCCGTCTCGGCGCTGCGGGCGTATCAGTGGGTGTATCATTCGCGGCTGGAACCGCGACGCATCGCGGAATTGCTGATCCTGCGCCCGGAACTGCCGCGGTCCATCGTCGCCTGCTACGCCCGCATCGAGGAGGTGCTGGACGGCATCGCCGCCTCGCATGGCGGGCGGCGCGGCGAGTGCCACCGCCTGGCCGGGGAGATGCACGCCCGCCTGCGCTTCGGGCGCATCGAGGACATCATGGAAGACGGGCTGCACGACTTCCTGACGGCGACGATCAACCGGAACCTGGAGCTTGGGCGGCAGATCCAGGATTTCTATCTGCAGGCGTGATCGCTTCGCCGGCGATCAGCCGGCCTTTGGCGAGCCACTTCGATCGCGGCCGAAGGGATCGCCGAGCACGGATTCCGTGTGGAGCGCGCAGCGCCACTGATCGTGCTTCCTGACCCAGACCGAGCAATCCGCCGCTTCCATCTCGAGCGGTTGGCCATCGACGGTCAGGCGCTCGGACACCTTGTATGCGATCACCGCCGTGGTGGGGACCGGGAATGTCACCTCGACATCGCTGAAGGCGAAGCTGTGAAGCGTCCACTGGCCATGCTCCATCATGGCGGCGAACTGCTTACCGCTGATGCGGGCGACGCCCTGCGCTCCGGCCACGAGCGACGTATCATCCATCAACGCCACGGCTGTCGGGATGTCCCGGTCGATCATGGTCTGCCAGAAGCGCGTCTCGAGATCGATGATGGCTTGCTTCGACGACATGCGAACCTCCGTCCTGCCGCCGGAGGGAACGATGCAGCGGCGGGCATGGTTGCATCGCGGCCGCCATGGGCTACTTGACGCGCCGGCGCGATTTGCCGTCTCTCCGCCCCAGCGGAGGCGATTTCCATGACCTATTGCGTCGGGCTCTACCTCAACCAGGGCCTCGTCATGCTCTCCGACACCCGCACCAATGCGGGGGTCGACCACATCTCCACCTTCTCCAAGATGAATGTGGAGGAAGTGCCGGGCGAGCGCATGATCGCCATGCTGTCCTCCGGCAACCTCGCCATCAGCCAGCAGGTCTGGTCGCGCCTTCAGGAAGGCGTCTGGCTGGATGGCGAACGCCACACGCTGCGCGACGTGCCGTCGATGTTCCGCGCCGCGCAGCTCGTCGGTGCGGCGGTGCGCGCGGTCTTCGACGCGGACGGCCCGGCGCTCCGCGCCCAGGGCATCGGCTTCGATGTGGCGCTGCTGCTCGGCGGGCAGATCACCGGCCAGGCGATGCGGCTGTTCATGATCTACGCCGCCGGCAACTTCATCGAGGCGACCGAGGACACGCCCTTCCTGCAGATCGGCGAGCACAAATACGGCAAGCCGATCCTCGACCGCGTGGTGACGCCGGAAACCTCATTGATCCACGGCGTGAAGCTCGCGCTGATCAGCATGGATTCGACGCTGCGGTCGAACCTGACAGTGGGCATGCCGCTCGACCTGCTGGTGTATCGGGAGGGCGGCTGCTGCGCGACGCTGCGCAAGCGCATCACCGAGGACGAGCCGTATTTCCGTTCCGTCCGCGAGGGCTGGTCGAACAGCCTGCGCGATGCCTATCGCGCCATGCCGGTGCCGGACTGGGTGCCCGCCTGACCCTTGCGCCCACCCGCCGAGGCTGCCCCTAATGGCGCCAACAACGGGAGGGCAATGGACATGATCGGACGCAGGACCGCGCTGGGTCTGGGTGCGCTCGCCGCCGCGTCGGTCGGCCGCGACGCAGCGGCGCAGGCTTGGCCGTCGCGCCCCATCCGCGTGATCGTCCCCTTCGGCCTCGGAGGGTCGGCCGATGTGGCCGGGCGCTTCCTGGCCGAACCGCTAGCCGTCGCACTCGGCCAGCCCGTGGTGATCGAGAACCGCCCGGGCGCGGGTGGGACCATCGGAGCCGATGCGGTGGCGAAGGCCGCGCCCGACGGTCACACGCTTCTGCTGATGTCCAACACCCACACGGCGAATGAGACGCTGCTGCCCAACCGGCCCTATGTGCTGATGCGCGACCTTTCCGCCGTCGCCTTCATCAATGTCGCGCACCATGTGCTGGCGGTGCATCCCTCCTTGCCGGCCAATTCGGTGCAGGAGCTGATCGCCTACGCGAAGGCGAACCCGGGGAAGGTCGACTACGCCTCCTCCGGTCCCGGCACGCCCTATCACGTCGCTGGCGAGCTGTTCCGCGCGATGGCCGACATCCAGATCACCCACATCCCCTTCCGCGGCTCGAACGAGGCGCGCACCGCGCTGATCGCCGGCCAGGTGCCGATGATGTTCGACGCCATCCCGACCATGGCCGAACAGGCGCGCGGCGGCCGGGTGAGGGCGCTCGCCACCACCGGCCCGCAGCGCAGCCCGCTGCTGCCGGATGTGCCGACGGTCGCCGAGGTGCTGCCGGGATACGAGGCCAGCATCTGGCTCGGCCTGATGGCTCCGGCCGCCACACCCATGCCGGTCCGCGAGCGCCTCAACGCCGAGGTCAATCGCATCATGTCCCTGCCCGCGACGCGGGACGCGCAGACGCGCGCCGGCGCGCTGGTGAACCCGATGGATGTCGCTGGCTTCGACCGCTTCCTGCGCGAGGACATCACGCGCCAGGCGGAGGGCATCCGCATCGCCGGGATCCAGGCGAATTGACCCGCACATGACCGGCTTCACCTTGAATGGCGCGGCGGTCTCGGTCGATCTGCCCGAGGCGACGTCGCTGCTGCATGCGCTGCGCGGCGCGCTCGGCCTGTCCGGGCCGCGCTTCGGCTGCGGCACGGAACACTGCGGTGCCTGCGTCGTGCTGGTCGACGGTGCGCCGGCCTTCGCCTGCACCCTGGCCGTCACGGCGGTGGCGGGGCGCAGTGTGACGACGGTGGAAGGGCTCCGCACGCCGGAGGCGCCGCATCCCTTGCAGCGCGCCTTCCTTGACGAGCAGGCGGGGCAATGTGGCTTCTGCCTCTCGGGCATCCTGGTTGCCTCGGCGGCGCTGCTGGCGCGCGATCCGGATCCGGATGACGCGGCGATCCGCGCGGCGCTCGACCCGCATCTGTGCCGCTGCGGCAGCCACAATCGCATCCTCCGCGCGGTGAAGCGGGCGGCGGAGGAGATGCGGGCGTCCGATCGCCAGAGGGCGGAGCGGCCATGGGCCGCGAGCACCGGCGTGAATCGGCCGCAAGGCGGAGCCACACGATGAGCGACCTGGATCGTCGCGCGGCACCGCCTGGGAAACTGCCCGGCAGCCTCGCCGCCAATCCTCGGCTGGATCGCTGGCTCACTTTCGATGCGGCGGGGCACGTCACCGTCACGCCGGGGAAGGTGGAACTCGGACAGGGCATCCTGACGGCGCTGGCGCAGATCGTGGCCGAGGAACTCGACGTCTCAATGCCGCGCATCCGCCTGCGCGCGGCGGCCACGCCCGACAGCCCGAATGAGGGCGTGACCTCCGGCAGCCTGTCCGTGCAGGACAGCGGCATGGCGCTGCGCCATGCGGCGGCGGCGGCGCGCGCGATCCACCTGCAGGTGGTCGCCCAGCGCAGCGGCATCGCGCTGGAGACGCTGCGCGTCGAGGACGGCGCTTTCCTCGCAGCAGACGGACGGCAGGTCGGTTCCTACTGGGCGCAGGCCGATGCGGCGCTGCTGGACTGCGACGCGCCCACCGATGCACGCCCCAAGGCACCGGAGCAGCGCCGCATCGCCGGGAGTTCGGCCGCGCGGCTCGACCTGCCGGACAAGGTCTTCGGCGTGGCGCGCTTCGTCCATGACCTGCGCCTGCCGGGCATGCTGCATGCACGGGTGGTGCGCCCGCCGGCGCGCCGGGCGCGGCTGACGGCCCTGCGCGACGGCGCGCTGCCCGGCGAGGCGACGATCGTGCGCGACGGATCCTTCCTCGCCGTGGTCGCGCCGACCGAGCACGATGCGGAAGCCGCCGCCGAACGCCTTGCCGCCCGCGCGAGTTGGGACGCAGAGGACACGCTGCCGCCGGCGGCGACGCTCCCCGACTGGCTGCGCGC
The DNA here is from genome assembly GCF_057586215.1 of Roseomonas sp. SRI_022. Classification (NCBI taxonomy): domain Bacteria; kingdom Pseudomonadati; phylum Pseudomonadota; class Alphaproteobacteria; order Acetobacterales; family Roseomonadaceae; genus Roseomonas; species Roseomonas sp. SRI_022. Next base: position 138,242 of record NZ_JBYCZL010000012.1, on the reverse strand, counting down.
AACACCCGGCGAGCACGCCGTCATCGCCGAGCGCGACGACCCGGCTGGCGCGCCCGCCCAGACGCTGCACGCATCCTTCCTGCGCCCCTATGTCACCCATGCCTCGGTTGGCACGAGTTGCGCCGTTGCCCGCTGGCAGGACGGCACGCTCGAGGTCTGGACGCACTCGCAGGGCGTCTACAATCTCCGCGCCGACCTCGCCAAGGCGCTGTCCATGGCCGAGGACGACATCCTCGTGCGCCACATGGAAGGGGCTGGCTGCTACGGGCACAACGGCGCGGACGACGTGGCGCTCGATGCCGCGTTGGCCGCGCGCGCCGTGCCGGGCCGCCCCGTGCGGCTTGCCTGGTCACGGGCCGAGGAACTCGGCTGGGGGCCGATGTCCTCGGCCATGCTGGTGGAGATCGAGGCCTCGCTCGACGCCGCAGGCAACATCGCGACGTGGCGGGAGGAAGTGACCAGCCACGGCCATTCCTCGCGCCCCGGACGCAACCCGAACCCTACGCTGCTCGCGGTCGAATACATGGACCCACCCCGTCAGATCCCGAACGCCATGAACCCGCCGCTGGCCAGCGGCGGCGGGGCGCAGCGCAACGCGGTGCCGGCCTATCGCATTCCAAAGTTGTCCGTCGGCGTGAAGCGGCTCGCGGAGATGCCGTTGCGCGTCTCGGCGCTGCGCGGCCTCGGTGCGCCGGCGAATGTGCTGGCGGTCGAATCCGTCATGGATGAATTGGCGGCGATGGCTGGGCAGGACGCGCTCGATTTCCGCCTGCGCCATCTCGATGATCCGCGCGGGCGGGAGGTGATCGCTCTCGCCGCGGAGATGGCCGGCTGGCGCGGCCGTACGAAGCGCGAAGGGTTCGGCCTCGGCCTCGCCTATGCGCGCTACAAGAATTCCGGTGCCTACTGCGCTGTCGCCGCCGAGATCGAGGCGCTGGACCGCGTCTTCTGCCGCCGCCTCTGGATCGCCGCCGATGTGGGGGAGGCGATCAACCCCGATGGCGTGCTGAACCAGTATGAGGGCGGCGCGATCCATGGCGCGTCGATGGCGCTGAAGGAACAGGTGACCTTCGACCGCCGCGCGGTGACCAGCACCGACTGGGATGCCTATCCGATCCTGCGCTTCTCGGAGGTGCCGATGGTCGAGGCACGGCTCATCCCGCGCCCCGACTTGCCGCCGCTCGGGGCCGGGGAGGCGTCGCTCGCGCCGACCATCGCGGCGATCGCCAATGCCATCCATGACGCGCTCGGCATCCGCCCACGCGCCATGCCCTTCACGCCGGGGAACCTCGCTGCTTCATGATCCCGCTGACGCTTGCCTGCACATCCTCCGACCGCACGCGGCCGCTCATGGATGGGCGCTTCCGCGTGCCCGGCTGCGACATCACCTTCCTGCCCGGGGAACCGGAGGACATCTTCCGCCGTGCGCTGCGCGACAAGGCGTTCGACATCAGCGAACTGTCGATGGGCAGCCATATCGTCACCACCGCGCGGGGTGACAGCCCGTATGTCGGCGTGCCGGTGTTCCTCTCGCGCGCCTTCCGCCATTCGGCGGTGTACATCCGGACTGACCGGGGTATCCGCAGCGCCGCCGACCTCGCGGGGCGGACCATCGGCCTGCCGGAATACCAGCAGACAGCCGCACTCTGGGTGCGCGGCTTCCTGCGCGAGCACTACGGCGTGGACACGCGATCCATCGCCTGGCGCACCGGGGGCGAGCGTGTGGCGATCACGCTGCCCGACGGCTTCGACGTGAAGCCGCTCGGCCGCGACCTGGAAGCGGCCCTGGCGGCGGGCGAGATCGACGCGCTGATCGGCCCACGGCCGCCGCGCTGCTTCCTCGAGGGTTCGGCGCCGGTCGCGCGCCTGTGGCCCGACACGCGGGCCGAGGAACAGGCCTGGTTCGCGGCGACCGGCTTCTTCCCGATCATGCATTGCCTCGCCGTGCGAAAGGACGTCGCTGAGCGCCACCCCTGGCTGCCGGTCGAGTTGTTCCGCGCCTTCGCCGCCGCCAAGGCGGCCTCCATCGCGGAGTTGCGGCTGGTCAACGTGCTGCGCGTCTCGCTGCCCTGGATCGCGGCGGAAGCCGAGGCACAGATCGCTGCAATGGGTGGCAACCCCTGGCCCTATGGCTTCCGCCGCAACCGCGACGAGATCGCCGCGATGATCCGCTACGCCGTCGCCGATGGGCTGGCGGCGCGGGAGATCGCGCCCGAGGCACTGTTCCATCCCTCCGTGCTCGACCTGCTGGATGACGGCTGAGGGGTTGCCGCCCCGGCGCGGCCGTCCCATCAAGGCAGCAACCATCCGGGGAGAACGACCAATGACCACGATGACCCGCCGCGCCGCGCTGGGCGCTGCCGCCGCGACACTCGCCGCACCGGCCGTCCGCGCGCAGGGTGCCGCCATCCGCATCGTCGTGCCCTTCGCGCCAGGTGGTTCGACCGATGCCGTCGCGCGCTTGGTCGCACCCGGCCTGACGCAGCGTCTCGGCGCGCCGGTGGTGGTGGAGAACCGCGGCGGCGCTGCCGGGTCCATCGGCACCGACGCGGTCGCCAAGGCGCGGCCCGATGGCCAGACCTGGCTGCTGACCTTCGACAGCCACGCCACGCTCGCCGCGCTGATCCCGCAATTGCCCTTCAACCCGGATCGCGACCTCGATCCCGTCATGCTGATCGGCGGCGCGCCCTATGTGCTCGCCTGCAAGCCGGACAAGCCGTTCCAGACCATCACGGATGTGGTGAATGGCGCGAAGGCGCGGCCCGACGCTGTCTCGTTCGGGTCCACCGGCAATGGCACGATCGGGCACCTGACCATGGTGCTGCTGCAGGGCAAGACGGGCACGCGGATGACGCATCTGCCCTATCGCAGCGGCGGGCTCGCGGTGAACGACACGGTCGCGGGGCATGTGGACATGATGATCGGCTCGGCCGCCGTGGTGCATCCGCATGTCCGCGGCGGCACGCTGCGCACCTTCGCCCAGTTCGGACCGGAACGCCTGCCCGCGCTCGCCGCCATGCCGACGGTGGGCGAGGCCGGCTTCCAGGGCCTGGAAGCAGAAGCCTGGTGGGGCGTCTTCGCACCGCATGGCACGGCGCAGGATGCGGTGGCGCGGATGAACGCGGCGCTGAAGGAATCCCTGTCCGACCCGCAGGTCCGCCGCACCATGGAGGAAACCCAGCAGGCGCGGCTGATCATGTCCGACCCGGCTGCCCTCGGCACCTTCGTGCAGCGGGAGGTGGCGAAGTGGGGTGCCGTGGTCCGGGAGAACAACATCCGGGCGGATTGACGCCCTGCACGACCCGGCCGCCTGGATATGACCGATCCGTGAAGACATACTGGGGCGGCCGGCGGCGCCTGCCGGCATCCCTCCCGAGTCGTCCCCTGGCCCTTCATGCCGTCTGACCGCCGCAAGCTGCCGCCCGAATTGCGCAAGGCGTTGCTGGCCGCCGAGCGGGGGGAGCGCACGGCGCAGCGGCGGGGCCGGTGGCGTCGCCCGCTGGCCATGGTGCTGCCGGGCGCGCTGGTCCCCTCGCTTCTGATCGTGATCGGCTACCTGGCCTGGCACCAGGGCGGTGCGCCGGTGCCCGTGCCGGCCGCTGCGCCGTCCCAGCACGCCCCGGCGGCACCGCCGCGACCCGCGCCCCGGCCCGCTACCCCTGCCACCATGCCGCGCGTCGTCTACGGCACCGCGACACCGGGCCAGGAGGACGGCACCCCGGCGGCCCGCTTCACCGCCCGCGTGGTAGCGGTGGATGGCGACACGCTCTCCGTCGGCGGTGACCGGCTGCGGCTGAGCGGCATCGACGCGCCCGAGATGGGGCAGGTCTGTGAGCGGGGCGGGCAGGGCTACGACTGCGGGGAGGCGGCGCGGGCGGCCATGTCGCGCATCCTCGGCGATGGCAGCGTGACCTGCGAGACGCTTGGCGTCGATGCCTATCGCAGGCGTGTCGTGCGCTGCGCCGGCGCTGATGGGCAGGACATCGGGGCGGTCCTCGTCGCGCAGGGGTGGGCCATGGCCTATCGGCGCTACTCGACCGACTACGTCCCGCAGGAGGACACTGCCCGCACCATCGGCCGCGGCATCTGGGCCGGTCGTTTCGAGGCACCCTGGGATTTCCGCCGTCGCCACCAATAGCAGGCACGGCCTGGACGCATCCGGTGACGACACGTTCCGGTTGTGCATTCTCCACCGAATTCAACGCGCCGCGGGTTGACGCTGCGGCACTCGCGCGGCCTATGCACAGGCGGCTTCACCAAATCGCGCCTTACCAGAACCGGCTTCACGACAAACAGCGGGAGAAACCCCTGCATGCGCCTGACGCGCCAGACGATCCGCATGACCCGAATTCCGGTCATGGCCGCCGCCCTTGGCGTGGCATGCCTTGCCAGCCTTACCGCGACACCCTCGGCAGCAAATAGCTCCTCCTGCGCCATCCTGATGCCGGTGGCGGGCGAGTACTCCTCCGGCTTCGGCTATCGTGGCCGGGGCTTCCATCCGGGGGTGGACATCCGCGCGCCCTATGGCTCGCCGATCGGCGCGGCGCGCGAAGGCACGGTGGTCTTCGCCGGGCGGTACTACGCCTATGGCCTGATCGTCGATCTCCAGCATGCCGACGGGACGGTGGCGCGCTATGCCCATATGTCGCGCATCGCGCCGGGCATCACCCCGGGGGCGACAGTCGCGGCGGGCGGCAGCCTCGGTAGTGTCGGGCGCACCGGCCGCACCACCGGCGCGCATCTGCATGTCGAGCTGCGCCGCGATGGCCGGCCGGTCGATCCCTGGCCCTGGCTCACGCGGACCGCCTGCCTGGACGACCGGCAGGTGGCCGAAGCGCGGCGCTGATCGGGCGGGCCTAACCCCGCGCCCGGCGCAGCGCCGCCTGCGCCATCGTATCCAGCGCATTGAGGAAGCGGGACCGGTCGGCCGCCGTCATCGGCGCCGGCCCGCCCGCGATCGCGCCGGTCTCGCGCAGATGGCGCGACAATTCGCGGCCGGCCAGCGCGCTGCCGATGTTGTCGGTGGTCCAGGGCTTACCCTTGAAGGACAGCGCGAAGGCGCCCTTGGCGAGGCAGCGCGCGGCCAGCGGGATATCGGCCGTCAGGCAGACATCGACCGGCCGCGCTTCCTCGGCGATCCAGTCATCCGCCTTGTCGGCACCCTCCGACACCACGACCAGCCGGACATAGGGCACCGCCGGCGGCCGCACCGGCCGCGCACCATTGGTCACCAGCACCACCGAGAAGCCGAGCCGCCCCGCGACGCGCACCACCTCCTCGCGCACCGGGCAGGCATCGGCATCGACGAGGAAGCGGGGCTGGGCGTCATCCATCGCCCACCCCTAGGGCAGATCGCGATCGGTTGGAAATCACCGCGCCGGGGGGTCGCCGCCTGTCTTGGCGCCTGGCGGGGAGGGTGCGATACCGCCTCGGATACGAGGAGAGTCCCAAGACATGACAAGCGCGGCCGAGGCGCCACCGACCACCTGGCATGCCATCCTGCGCCAGGCCCTGAAGGACAATGACGTCCGCCTGGTCACTTATGTTCCCGACAACGTCCTGCGGCCGCTGATCGATGGCTGCCACGCCGACCCCTTCTTCACCACCTTCCCCTGCGCACGGGAGGAAGAGGCGGTGGGCATCGTGACCGGTGCCAGCATGGCGGGCATGCGCGGCATCGTGATGATGCAGACCTCCGGCTTCGCGACGCTGCCCAATGCGCTGGCCTCGCTGCCCGTCGCCTTCCAGGTGCCGGTGCTGATGGTGGTCTCCGAACGTGGCACGATGGGCGAATTCAACCCGGGCCAGGCGATCGTCTGCCGCACCATGCGCCCGATTCTCGATTCCATGGGCATCGAGCACCACACCATGACGCGCCTCGATGAGGCCGCCTTCATGGCCGACCGCACCATCCGCCAGGCCTTCGCCACGCGCTGGCCGGCCTGCCTGATCATCTCCCCTCTGCTGAGCGGAGCCCGCAAGTGACCGACACCACCGACAACCTGCATGTGATGAACCGCGCGGCGCTGACGAAGCGCCTGGTCGGCACGCTGACGAACCGCGAAGCGGTGATCGGCGGCATCGGCAATTCCAACTGGGATCTCTGGGGCGCCGACAAGACGCGCGGCGAGAATTTCTACATGCTCGGCTCGATGGGCCTGGCCGCGCCGATCGCCTTCGGCGTTGCCATCGCCCAGCCGGCGCGGCGCGTGTTTGCGCTGGAGGGCGATGGCTCGCTGCTGATGCAGCTCGGCTGCCTGTCCACCATCGCGGCGCAGAAGCCGAAGAACCTCGTCATCATCCTGTGGGACAACGGGATCTACCAGATCACCGGCGGGCAGGGCACGCCGGCGGCGAGCGCACGGACCGACATGGTCGCGATCGCTCGTGCCTCGGGCATCGCCAGCGCTGCGTGGGCGGCGGATGAGGCGGAGTTCGACGCGCTGGTCGCGAAGGCGCTGACGACCGACGGGCCGCATCTGATCGGCGTGAAGATCGACAACGAGCCGGGCCGCAACCAGACGGACCGCGATCCGATCCGCTTCCGCGAGTCCTTCTCGCGGGCGATGGCGCAGCCGGTCTGAGCGGGGCGGGAGGGTGGGTCTGGGAGGGGCTCTGCCCCTCTCAGACCCACCCCGCCAAAGGCCGAAGGGCCTCTGGACACCTTGGGTTGGTGCCGGGCGGCGTGGGCGTCCTCAGCAGAAGAGAGGGCGCTCGTGCCGGACGGCTGGAGCCGTTCCCGTTCGCCATGGCTCACGGCAACGTCTCCAGCCCTTTGTTTTCGCGAGCATCCTCACCCGATCAGGTGATTCCACCCGATCGGGATCTGCTCTAGGCGACCGCCTCGACCTCGCTCGGTCGCCAGGTCTTGGCGAAGAACGGCTCGAGCGGGCTGTAGAGCCGGAGGATGGTGAACCACCCCTTGCCCGGTGTCGTCTGGATCCAATTGCCGCGGGCCACGCCGTTCGGCTGCGTCGGCGCGAAGTGGATCACGGTGCTGCCGTCCGGATTCGCCGTGGCGGCCGGTGAGGGGAAGGACTGGCTGCCGGCACGCGGGTAGCGCTGGGGCGTGTCGAGCATGGAGCGTGTCTGGTTGTCATAGACGGTGAAGGACCAGAACTTCGCTTCCGGGATATCCTTCGGCAGCGTCACCCGGTAGTGCTTCGCCCCATCGAAGTGGCGCTTCGCCGCATCCTGGAAGGTCAGGAGATACTGCGACCCGATGCCCGGCAGGCGCATCGCCATCGCGGGCGTGATGCCAGTGATGCCGTAGAAGAACATGCTGCGGATGTTCATCGTGCGGTAGCCGGTGGGCGCGTGCACGCGCACCCCTTCGCGGGTGATCTCGGGGATCGGCGTCTCGAACTCCGAGCCGCTGATGAAGAGTGGGTTCTGCCAGGCCGAGCCCGGGTAATAGGCCCATTCGGGGTCACGCGGCGTGGTGAAGAGGGTGCGCAGCGTTGCGTTCGCGACCGCGGCTGTCTCGGTGAGGATGCGCTTCATGCGCGCGTCCGGTGCGAAGGGCTTGCCCTTGATGATTCCGATGGCGGCGAGGGGGCCCATGAGCTCCGCATCGAGTGCGGTCGCCGGTTCCTGCTGCACGACCTCGTCGAGGAATTCGAAGGCACTGAAGTCACCCGGCGGAATGGTGTTCATCACCTTTCCGCTGCCTTCGTGGAATACCTGGGCCGGCGGCGCCTCAAGGCGTGCGAGAGGCGCGCGGCCGGCGAGGAACTCGGCAACGGACGTCCCCATGCCGCCAGGCTGATAGCGGTAGATCCTGGTGTGGCGCTTGATGACCTCGACCGCTGAAGCCGGGTTGTTGTCGACCATGAAGGAACGACCGAGGAGCAGCACCCGTGTGGTGCGCGCACGGGCGACGTAGTAGCCACCTTCGGGCACGATCCCGTCATAGCCGGGCGGCAGGAGGAGGTACTTCCCGCCCAGGCCGCGATCGGGGCCGGGCGCGCCGAAGTCGATCACCCACCGCCACCAGTAGTCGTCGATGGTGCCGAGCGCCTCGGGCGGCGTCTCCAGGACCATCGGGCCGTTCGAGAGATCGATCATGCCGACGAAGTAGACCGTGTCGGCATTGGCCGTCAGGAACAGGGACTTCGCGTCCATCAGTTCCGAGAAGATCAGGATCTCGTTGTCCTTGACGCCGATGTCGAGGAAGCCGCGGTGGATGGCCCGTGCATTGACGCCCTGGAAGGTGTTGACGAAGGCGTCGAAGGCACGCGCGCGGTCGAGGTTCTCGTAGAGCTTCTCGGCGGTCGCGGCGCTCGGCACGCCGTCATTGAACTGCAGCGTGCCGAGCCAGGAATCGACACGGTCCGGCGTTGCGATGGAAGCAGGAATGCCCGGTGCGGCACGGCTGCCAGCCACACTCGCTCCCTGCGCCCGCGCATCACCCGGCGCGCTCGCCAACAGGGCAGGGAGTGAGCCGATAGCCGCCGTCAGCGTCCGTCGTTGCATTGCCATGCGGTCCTTCAGGTCGTTCGTGAATGCGCGTGATGCCGCGTGCGCGCAGTGTATCGGCGCGCACGCGATTGCGTCGCTAGGTATCTGGGCGGCAGGCCACGCCACAAGACGTTCCGGCCTCAGATCACGATCAAATCCTATCCATTTCCGGCAACCGGGCAGGTCGCGGCATCGTGTCAATCAGCGCTGCCTGTGATTGCGCCCATCATGCGCGGCGCCGCTCAATCGTGATCACGCATCGGCGCCATGTGGCGAGCTTTCAAGCTGTCCCCATGAACCGCCTCACCTGGCGTCAGGTATCGGTTTCCAAAGGCCGTTCGGCCTCTGGTGGGGTGAGGTTCGGAGAAGGACAAAGCCCCTCTCCGAGACCCTAAGCGCCCTGCACCACGATCATCACCGCGCTCCCTGCGGCCAATGCCCACAGCGGATTGCGCCGCGACAGCACGACGAAAGCCGCCGCGCCAATCCCGATGCAAACGCCCGCCACGTCCTGCGCGGCGGTGCGCATCATCGCCACGCCGCTCGCCAGGATCAGCCCGAGTGCCACCGGCACCAGCCCGGCCTTGACCAGTCCGACTGCTGGATGCTCCCCCCAGCGCGTCAGCGTGCGGGAGACGATGAAGGCCAGCGTGCAGGACGGCACGACGATGGCGAGCGTCGCCACCAGCAGCCCCGCCAGCCCCGCGACCTGCCACCCGATCAGGCTGACCATGATGATGTTCGGCCCCGGCGCGGCGTGGGAGATCGCGAAGGCATCGGCGAAGCCGGCATCGCCCATCCAGCCATGCACATCGACCACCTGGCGCCGGATCTCCGGCAACGTGGCATTGGCCCCGCCGATCGACACCAGCGAGAGCACGGCGAAGACCTGCGCGATGTCGCCGAGCGATGCCTGGCTCATCCGCGCCGCTCCAGCGCGGCAGCACCGATGGACAGCGGCACCAGAACCGCGACGACCGGCACCAGCGGCCATTCCATGATGCCGACCGACACGAAGGCGCCGCCGATGATCGCGAGCGCGCGCGGGGCAGGACGGATGTTGCGCGCCATCTTCACCGCAGTGCCGAGCACCAGCCCCGCGGCGGCAGCCGCGGCGCCGATGACCAGCGCATGCACCGCCGGGACATCGGCGAAGCGCAGATAGGCCGCGCCCAGCGCCGTGACGATCACCAGCGGCACCAGCAACTGTCCGAGCACGCACAGCACCGCACCCACCAGCCCCTGGAAGCGGTCGCCGATGATCACCGCGGCGTTCATCGTGTTCGGCCCCGGCAGCACCTGCCCGATGCCGAGGATGGCGGCGAATTCCTTCTCGGTCAGCCAGCGCCGTTCCTCGATGATGACATGCCGCGCCCAGGGCGCGATGCCGCCGAAGCCCAGCATCCCGATCTTGAGGAAGCCGAGGAACAGCTCCGCCTTCGTCACCACGCGCCCACCCGTCATCCGATCCTCCGATCCCGTCCGGCGCGCAGTATCGGGCAGCATCATCTGGCCCGCTTCCCCGTGCGGGTCGAAATGCTATGAATCCGGGCCATGGCCCGGCACATCCGCGCGGCACAGATCGAGGCCACCCCGCGCCCCATCGTCGCGGTCGGCAACGAATACCCCACCGGCCACGAACACCCCGCGCACAGCCATCGCCGGTCGCAACTGCTGTTCGCCGAACGCGGCACCATGCTGGTCCGCACCGGCCTGGGCGCCTGGATGGTCCCGCCGAGCCAGGCCATCTGGATCCCCGGCGGCACGGTGCACGCCATCGGCATGATCGGCGCGGTGGCGACCCGCAGCGTCTATGTCGAACCCGATGCGCGGGACGACCTCGCGAAGGACTGCCGCGTCGTCGGCATCTCGCCGCTGCTGCGCCAATTGCTGATCGCTGCGGTGGACGTGCCCGCAGAATACGACCGCGACGGCCGCGACGGACGGGTGATGGCGCTGCTGCTGGATGAGATCGCGGCGGCACCCGTGCTGCCGCTCAGCCTACCATTGCCGCGCGGGGGCAGGCTGCTCGCGCGCTGTCGCCGCTTCCTGGACCGCCCGACGATGCGCGACAGCATCGACGCCTGGGGTGACGACCTCGCGCTCAGCCGCCGCAGCTTCACGCGGCATTTCCGGCGCGAGACGGGGCTGAGCTTCGCCGAATGGCAGCGCCGCGCCTGCCTGCTCGCCGCGCTGCCGCGGCTGCTGCGCGGGGAGCGTGTGACGGACATCGCGCTCGACCTCGGCTATGCCGGCCCGACCGCCTTCAGCACCATGTTCCGGCGGACGCTCGGCGTCGCCCCCGCCGCCTATGGACGGGGGCGTGGCTGAGCTACCCCAGCCGCTGCACGTCCCCGTCCACCGCCAGCGCCTGGCCGCTGATCGTCGCGCCGAAGGGCGAGCACAGATACAGCGCCATGTTGGTGATGTCGTGCTGCGTGACGTAGCAGCGCAGCGAGACGTCGCGCAGCAGTTCCGCCTCCTTGTCCTTGAAGGCGACGCCCTGCGCCTGGGCCTTGGCCTCGATGACGCGGCGGATGCGGTCGCCCGCCACCAGCCCCGGCAGGATGGCGTTCACCCGGATGCGGTCCGGGCCGAGTTCGATCGACAGCGACTTGGTGAAGCCGACCACGCCCCATTTCGCCGCGGCATAGGGGCTGCGCAGCGGGAAGCCGAAGCGCCCGGCCGCGGAGGACAGGTTCACGATCGACCCGCCGCCGGCATTGCGCAGATGCGGCACGGCGCGGCGCGCGCAGTGGAACATGGCGGCGAGGTCGATGCGCAGCGTCGCCTCCAGCGCCTCGGGCGCCACATCCTCGACGCGGGCCGTGGGGCCGGCGATGCCGGCATTGTTGACCAGGACATCGAGCCCGCCGAGGGTCGCGGCGGCGACATCGACGAATTCCTCGCAATCGGCGGTCTCGCCCATATCCGCGCGCATCTTCGGATACGGGCAGTCGGCGAGCGCATCCTCATCGACGTCGCAGACGAAGACCTTGGCACCGCGGGCGGCGAAACTGTCGGCCATGACGCGCCCGATCCCACCCGCGCCGGCGCTGATCGCCACGCGCAGCCCCGTCAGGTCCACCGTCAGTGGCTGGTTGCTGCCCTGCATCACGTTTCCTCCGCCATGAAATGCTTCAGACATGGTCCCGCCACGCGGCCGCGCCGGCAAGGCCATCGTTCCGTTCCGCGAGACTTTCGGTTTAGGGTCGGGGCATGAGCCCCTTCGAGATCGTCTCCGCCTCGACCATCGTCCTCATCGTCCTGCTGATTCTCGCGGTGCTGACGGCGCTGCGGGGCATCCGCACCGTGCCGCAGGGCGAGGTCTGGACGGTGGAGCGATTCGGCGCCTTCACCCGCATGCTCTCCCCGGGGCTGAACTTCATCATCCCCTACATCGACGGCATCGGCCGGCGGGTGAACGTGCAGGAACAGGTGCTCGACATCCCCGAGCAATCCGTCATCACGCGGGACAACGCGACGGTCGCGGTGGACGGCATCGTCTATTACCGCGTGATGGACCCGGCCAAGGCGGCCTATGCCGTGCAGGACCTCGGCATCGCGCTGACCGCGCTGACCATGACCAACATCCGCGCGGTGATCGGCGAGATGGAACTGGACGCCACGCTGTCGGGGCGTGAGCGCATCAACTCATCGCTGCTCGGCATCCTGGACGGCGCGACCGACCCTTGGGGCGTGAAGATCGCCCGCGTCGAGATCCGCAAGATCGAACCGCCCGACAACCTGATCCGCGCGATGAACCTGCAGATGACGGCCGAACGCGAACGCCGCGCGACGGTCGCCAAGGCGGAAGGCGAGCGTGAGGCCGAGATCAAACGCGCCGAGGGCGAGAAGCAGGCGCTGATCCTCTCCGCCGAAGGCCGCAAGGAAGCCGCGTTCCGTGACGCCGAGGCGCGCGAGCGACTGGCCGAAGCGGAGGCGAACGCCACCCGCTCAGTGGCCGAGGCGGCGACCGGGGCTGGCACCGACGCCCTGCGCTACTTCATCGCCGACAAATACGTGAAGGCGTTCGAGGTGCTGGCCGGCAACACGGCTCAGAAACTGGTGATCGTGCCGATGGAAAGCAGCGCGCTGGCCGGCGGCATCACCCAGGCGATGGAATTGCTGCGCGGGCCGGACGGCACCGCCCCGCCGCGCCTGCCGCCGCGTCCGCCCGCACCCCCGCCAGCACCGGAGGCGCCATCGCCATGGACCCAGCGCTGATCTGGATCCTCGTCGGGCTGGTGATGCTCGGCGCGGAGACCCTGCTGCCTGGCGTCTTCCTGCTCTGGGTGGGTCTCGCGGCGATCGGCACCGGGATCATGCTGCTGATTGTCACGCCGCCTTTCTGGGTGACGGTGACGGTCTTCATCGTCCTGCTGGCCGGCGGGATCGGGCTGGCGCTGCGCCTGCGCCGGTCGGACCACCCGCGGCCGCGCGTGAACACGCCGGATTCGGGCCTGGTCGGGCGGGCGGGCGTTCTGGTGGAACCGGGTGCGACCGGCCCGCGCGTGCGCGTGGGCGATTCCGACTGGGCCGCGCGGCTGCCGCGCGATGTCGCGGCCAGCCCCGCCGGCACGCGGGTGCGGGTGGAAGGCGTGGATGGCACCACGCTGGTGGTGCGCCCCGAATAGTCGCCGCGCGGCGCGCGCAAGGAATCCCTTCATAGACCCATCGCGCCCGATGCGTGATACCGCATGGGAAAGCCGCGAGATTCGTTTCGATTTCTGAGCGAATCGCGGCCTGCCGGGGGATTGCATCGCATGTCGGGACACGGGAATGGCGGCCAGGCGCTGGCGCTGCAGCGCGGGGACATACTGCTGAAGCGGGCCGACCTGTTCTCGCCGTCGCATCTCGCCATCGCGCTCGGGCAGAAGTTCGGCGGGTCAGGCAAGGCGACGACGGTGCATGCCGCCATCTATGTCGGTTCCGACCACATCGCCGAGAGCAGCACCGGCGGCCTGGCCCTCGCACAACTGAACGGCCTCGCCACCTGGAAGGTGTTCCGGCTGGCGAAGGGCGACACGCTCGCCCCGCTCGCGGCGACCGTCGCGATGCACCTGGTTGACCGTGCGCGGCGGACCGCCGGCTTCGGCGGATACAGCATGCCGGCTGCCGCGCGCTCCGCGTTCGAGGAAGGGCGCGACGGCGACGCCTTCACGACCGAGATCAGCGACTTCGCGAACCAGGCGCTCAGCGAGATCGGCGGCGAGACCCGGGCGTTCTTCTGCTCGAACTTCGTCGTCCAGTGCTACTCGATCGCCTCGGAATACGACAATGCGGGGGGTGGCATCGGGGGCGGTCTCTACGCGATCCCGCTCGATCACGAACGGACCAGCCCGGCCGACCTGGCGGAGTTCTTCGAAACTCCGGTCAGCGGCTGGTTCAAGGTTGGCGAGATGCGCGGCTGATGTCGCCGCGCACGCCGCCGGCGGGTGACGGAATGTGACAAGCCTTGACCCCGAGGCGGCCGCGGGCCACGTCAGATGCGCCATGGACACGCAACATCGCCCGCCCGTGATCGACATGACGCCGGAAGGGGAGTTCCGCGACCCTGTCCCGCCCCAGCCGATGGGAGGCTTCGACCGCCTGCTCGCGCGGGTGGGTGGCATCGCCATGCTGGTGGCGCTGGGTGCCGCCGGATTGCTGCTGGCGGGCCTCGCCGTGCTGGCGATCGGCGTGCTGTTGCCGGTGGCACTGATCGCCGGATTGATCGGCGGCGGGTCGCTGTGGTGGCGCATGCGTCGTGCCGGGCGCGATGGGGCACAGCCCGTCCGCTTCGTCTTCATCCGCCGCTGACGATCGCCAGCCTGGCCGCGCCGCGATAGCCTTCCGCTCCGGAATAGGGAGGGTGGCGCATGGCGTTGTGGGTCCGCTTCGCGCGACAGGACGGGTCCGAGGGCTTCGGCACGCTCGACGAGGCGGCGGGCCGCGTCACAGTGCATGATGGCGACCTCTTCTCCGCCCCGACGCCGAGCGGCGAGACGCTCGACCGCGCTGCGATCCGCCTGCTGGCGCCCGTGCGCCCCGGCAAGTTCATCGGGCTGTGGAACAACTTCCATGAACTCGCCGTGAAGATCGGTGCGGCCATCCCCGAGACGCCGCTGTGGTTCCTCAAGGCCGGCACCGCGCTGCTCGACCCGGACGGCACCATCCGCCTGCCGGCCGGCTATGGCGGCAAGGTGCTGTATGAGGGCGAACTCGGGCTGGTGATCGGCCGCCGCTGCAAGGATGCGGACGAAGCCGAGGCCGCCGCCGCGATCTTCGGGCTGACCGCGGTGAACGACGTCACAGCGCTCGACATCCTCAATGCCGACCCGTCCTTCCCGCAATGGGCGCGGGCCAAGTCCAGCGACGGCTTCGGGCCGGTGGGCCCGGCCATCGCGACGGGGCTCGACTGGTCAGGCCTGCGGGTGCGCGTCGCACTGAACGGACGGGTGCGGCAGGACTATCCGCTGTCCGACATGATCATCCCGCCGGCGCGGATCGTCGCATCGCTGTCGCGGGAGATGACGCTGGAACCGGGCGACCTGATCGCCTGCGGCACCTCGATCGGCGCCCTGCCGATGCGCCCGGGGATGACCGTCGAAGTCAGCATCGAGGGCATCGGTACGCTGCGGAACGTGATGGCGGGCTAATCGGCCGCCATCGCCACGCCGCCCTCGCGCAGCCCGAACACCTCCGCCAGCAGCGTGTAGGATCGCCGTCGCGCCGCCGGGTCGTGGCAATGGGTGATGACGGCGAATTCGGCGATGCCGCCATGGGCGGCCGACAGCGCCTCCAGCTTTTCCTTCACCTGTTCCGGGGCGCCGACCATGGCACCCGCGCGCATCTTCTCCACGCGGGCGAGCTCGAGGTCGGAATAGACGTAGTCCTCCGCCTCCTCGACGCTCGGCAGCGGCAGGTACAGACCGCGGTCGCGCTTCAGCCGCCACAGCTCGCGTGACCGGAACAGCCGCTTCGCCTCGGCCTCGGTATCCGCCACCAGGCAATAGACGCCGAGTGCCGGATGCGGCGCCGCGAGCCGCCCCGGCATGTCGGGCTTGGGCTGGAAGGATTCGCGATAGACCGCGATCGCCTGTTCCGACCCGCCGCCGTCGGAGAAAAAATGCGCGAAGCAGTAGGGCAGGGCGAAATACCCCGCGACCTGCGCGCCGTAATCCGAGGACCCCAGGATCCACATCTCCGGCCGCGTCGCGACCGCCGGCTGGGCGATGATGGCGCGGAAGGGGTGGTTCTCCGGCAACCCCTCGCCATGCCAGCCGAGCACCTCCATCACCTGCTGCGGGAAGCGGTCGGCGGCCTGGTTGGCGTTGGGGTTCAGCGCGAAGGCGGTGCGCCCGTCCGACCCCGGTGCGCGCCCGACGCCGAGATCGACGCGGCCCGGGGCGATCGCCTCCAGCACGCGGAACTGCTCGGCGACCTTCAGCGAGGCATAATGTGGCAGCATCACCCCCGCACTGCCGATGCGGATGCGCTTCGTCGTCGCGCCGATGGCCGCGAGAAGCACCTCCGGCGCCGTGCCGGCATGCGATGCGCTGTTGTGGTGTTCCGCGCACCAGTAGCGGCGGAAGCCCAGCGCGTCGCAGTGCTGGGCGAGGGCGATGGTCTCGCGGATCGCCTCCCCGGGCGTGCGGCCCGAGGCGACGGAGGATTGGTCGAGCGCCGACAGCGTGAACCCGGTCATGGGCTGAGCCTAGCGCGGTCCGCCATGGTGGCGGGAGGGGGCTGCCCCCGTCGCGTCAGGCGACTTCGGCGTGCGGGCCCGGCAGGACGATGACATTCGCCTGGGCAGCGGAGGACCCCGCGGCGCGTGGCCCATCGGGCAGCAGCGCATCGAGCAGGGCGCCCACCGGCGGCGGCGCATCGTAGAAGGACAGCACCTGCCGCAGCGCCTGCAGCCGCTGATATGGCCCGGTGGCGCGAAGCTCCTCCAGGATGGAGTTCTCCTCGCGGCGGAGTTCCTCGATCATGCGCAGTTCCATATCGCCCCCCAAGCGATCTGCCGCGACACCCCACCACTTCCGGGCGGCAAGGCACCGTTGATCGGCAACCGGGATCATGAATCCTGGCAAGGTCGCGCGCAATGCTCAACCTATGCGCGCATTCGATTTCGTGAGGATTATTGCTGGGAGGCCCCATGGCGTTGCATGCAGGCAACAGCCACCCGCCGCAGATGGCTGTCGCGTCCCACCGCTCGATCGGGTGAAGATGCTGCCTGCGACCCTGGCCCGGCGGAGGATGGATGGACGAGGCGGAGTTCATGCGGCGGGCCATCGCGCTGTCCTGCCAGGGTGTCGCCACTGGCGGCGGACCGTTCGGCGCCGTGGTGGTCAAGGATGGCGCCGTGGTCGGTGAAGGCCGCAATGCCGTGGTGCCGAACCACGATCCCACCGCGCATGCCGAGGTCGTTGCGATCCGCGCCGCCTGTGCGACGCTCGGCACCCACGACCTGAGCGGGGCGGTCATCTACACGAGCTGCGAGCCCTGCCCGATGTGCCTCGGCGCCGTTTGGTGGGCGCGCATCGATGAGATCGTCTACGGCAACGATCGCGCCGACGCCGCGGCGATCGGCTTCGACGACGCCGCGATCTATGACGAGGTCTGCCTGCCGCTGCCTGCCCGCCGCCTGCCGCTGCGCCGGCTGCTCGCGGCCGAGGCCATCGAGGGCTTCCGCCAGTGGCAGGCCAGGCCCGACAAGGTGCCATATTGAACGCGCCGCCGCCGAACGCGGTCATCCTCGCCATCACAGGGCTGCAGGGACCCACCGATGCGGCGGCGGTGGAAGCGGCGCTGCGGCGGTGCGACCCGTCCGTGCGGCTGTGGACCGATTGGCCGCGTGGGCTGGTGGCGGTGCAGTCGGCCGCACCGGCCAAGGCGCTGTGCGCCGCGGTGCAGGGGGCGGGTTTCGGCGTGCTGGTGCAGGGCGGTCCGGGCGCCGGGCGCGGCAGCATTGCCGGCATCCTCGGGCGCATGCTGCTCTACGCCGTGCTGTTCGGCGTGATCGGGCTGCTGGCGGGCGTCGGACTGGGGCTTGGGAATTCGATGCTGAACCCGGATTGCACGCGGCCGGGCAGCAGCGGCGGCTGCGCCATCGGCGTCGGCGTGTTCGGCATGCTGTTCGGCGTGCTTGGCCTGCCGGTCGGCGCCATTGCCGGGCTGATCCACGGCCTGATCCGCCGGTATGGGTGACGAACCATGGCGCTAACGCTGCCACCGGGGGCGGTGCTGCTATCCGTGAAGGGGTTGCGCGGAACGGAGGACCACAAGGCCGTGCTGGCTGCGATCCGCGGCCGTGACCCTGCCGCGTATGTCCAGCCCGACTGGCCGCGTGGCCTGGTCGTCGTACAGTCGGACCATCCGCCCGAGGCGCTCCGCCTCGCCGTCCAGGATGCCGGCTTCATCGCGGCCTGGCTGGCCTATCCGCCGCGGGAGGTCACCGCGCGCGGTGCGATGGCCACGGTCACGCGGGTGATCGGGTTCGGCTTCGCAGGCTTCGTGGTCGGCACGCTGGTGGGCGGCGCGGTAGCCATGGCGGTCATCGCGCTCGATCCCGCTTGCGGCCGTCCCGGGGATTCCGGCGGCTGCGCGATGGGGATACCGGTCTTCGCGATCGGGGCGGGGTTCATCGGTGGCGCGGCCGGCATGGTGTGGGCGGTGGTCCGCAGCATCCGCCGCCGGTGATGCGCGTCGCCCGGCGAAGGGGAACCTGTTGATGCTGACCGTGTGGGGACGGAAGACCTCATCCAACGTCCAGGCGCTCATGTGGTGCATCGGCGAGCTCGGCCTCGCCTATGAACGGCACGATGCCGGCCATCGCTTCGGTGGCACCGACACGCCGGCCTTCCTGGCCATGAATCCCAATGGCACCGTGCCTGTCCTGCGCGACGGTGACAGCGAGCCGCTGTGGGAAACCGGTTCGATCCTGCGCTACCTGGCTGGCCGCTACGGGGCCGCTCCGTTCTGGCCGGCCGAGGGTCTTGCGCGCGCCGGTGTCGACAAATGGGCAGAGTGGTCGAAGATCAATGTCACGCTCGGCTTCACGGTGCCGATCTTCTGGAGGGTGGTCCGCACGGCGCCCGCCGATCAGGACCCGGCCGCGATCAGCCACGCCGTCGCGGAATTCGACAAGGTGCTCGATATCGCGGAGGCGCAACTGTCACGCCATGCCTTCCTGGCCGGAGGCGACTTCACCCTGGCCGATATCCAGTTCGGGCATGTCCTGTACCGCTACTTCGACATTCCCATCGCGCACCGGGACCGCCCGGGCCTGCGCCGGTACTATGACGCCCTCACGACGCGGCCCGCGTTCCGCGAGCACGTCATGGTCTCCTTTGAGGAACTGCGCATCCTGGGTTGATCGGATTCCGACCCTAACTCGCCACCCGCCCGAACACCGCGCTCAGCGCCGCGAACAGCGCACCGCCCGCGAGGAAGCCCACCAGCGTGCCGTTGATGCGGACGTATTGCAGGTCCGCGCCCACGCGCAGCTCGATCTTCTCGGCCGCGGCGGCGGCATCCCAGTTGCCCACCACGCCGGCGATGAAATCCGAAAGCTGCGCCTGCGCGCTCGGCAGCAGCGTCATCAGCACGCCTTCGACGCCGCGGTTCAGCCGCTCCCGCGCCGCGGGATCCTCGGCGAGCAGCGTGCCGACATTGGCGAAGACGCCCGACAGCAGCGCCACCGTCCGACCATCGGGCCGCGCCGCGTCGGCGACCATCGCCGCGCGCAGCCGACCCCAGACATCCATCAGCCACACCGCGACCGAGGGATGGGCCAATGCCTCCCGCAGCACGCGCCCGATCGCGGCGGCGCGCTCGGGGTCGGTTTCCAGCCGCTCGATCTCATGGCCCAGCCATTCGGCGAAGGCGGCGCGCAGGTCGGAATCCTCCGGCTCGACCTTGCCGAGCTCGCTGTTGATGGCGGCGAGGATGCGCTTCGCGACGGTCGCCCCCGCCAGCCAGCCGATCACGGCACCGCCCTCGGCGCGGATGCGGGCCTCGATCACCGCGCGCAGCGCATCTTCCCGCGCGCTCAGCAGCACCTTCAACTGGCCGATCGCCAGGCCGAACACCTCCTGGTGCCGGCCCGAGGCGACGAAGGCGCGCAGCACACGCGCGACCAGCCGCGCCCCGGCCGGGCCGGAGACGATGCGCGGCAGCAGCCGCACCAGCAGCTTCCGCGCCCGCCCATCCTCCAGGCTCGCGACCATCTTCGGCAGGCTGCGCGCCAGCGCCGCCGCGGCTGGCTTCGAGGCCGCCGGGTCGGCGAGGAATCGCTGCAGGATGCGCGCGAGGTCGAGCCGGCCGATCACGCGGCGCACCTCGGCCTCGGTGAAGACATGCGATGACACGAAGCGCCCCAGTGCGCGGCCGAGCCTTTCCTTCTGGTTCGGCACGATGGCGGTATGCGGAATGGGAATGCCGAGCGGGTGGCGAAACAGCGCCGTCACCGCGAACCAGTCGGCCAGCCCGCCGACCACCCCCGCCTTGGCCGAGGCCTGCAACAGATCCGTCCAATACCCCGCCGGCATCCAGTATGTGCCGACCAGCAACCCCGCCATGGCCACCAGCATGCCGGTGGCGAGCATCCGGTGCCGTCGCAGGCTGCGGCGCAGATCGGCGTCGGGGTCGGGGATCGGGGGGCTGCCTTGCATCGCACGCGGAGATAGGCCGCCGCGCCGCCCTTGCCCAGCGGGGAGCGTATGTTACATCATAACGCCATGGTCGCCCGGTTCCCGGATCCCCTCGCGCTGTCCTCCTCCGCCCTGTCCCGGCTGACGCTGGCGGGCGGCGTGGCGGCGCTGGTCTGGCTGGGTGTGGCCTGGGCGATGGCGGCATGACCGTGCAGCGCGCCCCGGCCGGCATCCGGCTTGAGAACCTGACGCTGACCCATGGGCGGCGAGCGGCCGTGCATCACGTCTCGGGCCGCTTCGCGCCGGGCAGCCTGACCGCCGTGGTCGGCCCCAACGGCGCCGGCAAGACGACGCTGCTGCGCGCGCTCGCCGGGCTGCACAAACCCGAGAGCGGGACCATCGCGCATGACGGCACCGCGCGCATCGCCCTGCTGCCGCAGCTCGCCGCGCTCGACCGCGCCTTTCCGATCGCCTGCCTCGATGTGGTGATGCAGGGGCTGTGGCCGCGCCTTGGCGCCTTCCGCGGCGTGTCGGCGGATGACCGGCGCCGGGCGGAAGATGCGCTGGAAGCGGTCGGCCTCGGCGGTTTCGAGAAGCGCCCGGTCGGCTCGCTCTCCGCGGGGCAGACGCAGCGGCTGCTCTTCGCGCGGCTGCTGGTGCAGGACGCCGACATCCTGCTGCTCGATGAACCCTTCAACGCGGTGGATGCGCGCACCTCGGCCGATCTGCTGCGGCTGGTGCGGGAATGGCACGGGCAGGGGCGCACCGTGGTCGCGGTGCTGCACGACCTTGACCTGGTGGCGCGCGAATTCCCCGACACGCTGCTGATCGCCCGCGACGCGATTGCCTGGGGGCCGACGGACCAGGCGCTGACCGCCGCCAACCGGCTGAAGGCGCGGATGATGGCCGAGGCCTGGTCGGACGAGGCGGAGGCCTGCGCTGCGTGATCCCCGAGAGGGGCTCTGCCCCTCCCGGACCCTCCCCGCCAAAGGCTTAAGGCCTTTGGAAACCTCAATCTGGCGCCTGGCGCCGCTGGCGGGATCGGTGTCCAAGCCCAGTTTCGTGCGCCATGCGTGCCCGGCAGCAGGTCCCGTTGTGCCATGCACGACCTTCTGATCGCTCCCTTCGCCGAATTCGGCTTCCTGCGCCGCGCCCTGATCGGGTGTCTGGCGCTGTCAGTCTCCGCCCCTGTCCTCGGCGTCTTCCTGGTGCTGCGGCGGATGAGCCTGACGGCCGATGTGCTGGCCCATGGCGCGCTGCCGGGGGTCGCGCTCGCCTTCCTGCTGGCGGGCTTCTCCGCGCCGCTGCTGTGGTTCGGCGGGCTGGTCGCGGGGTTGCTGGTGGCGGTCGGTGCCGGCGCGCTGTCGCGCGCGACGGGCGGGCGGGAGGATGCGACGCTCGCCGCGCTGTACCTGCTGGCGCTCGGCGCTGGCGTCGCGATCATCTCGATCGGCGGGGGTGGCGGGGCGGATATCACGCACATCCTGTTCGGCAGCGTGCTCGGTGTCGATGATCCGGCGCTGCTGCTAATGGCGGGGGTGGCGACGCTGACGCTGGTGGTGCTGGCCTTCGCCTGGCGGCCG
Organism: Roseomonas sp. SRI_022; assembly: GCF_057586215.1. NCBI lineage: Bacteria > Pseudomonadati > Pseudomonadota > Alphaproteobacteria > Acetobacterales > Roseomonadaceae > Roseomonas > Roseomonas sp. SRI_022. Next base: position 116,560 of record NZ_JBYCZL010000012.1, on the reverse strand, counting down.
CTGGTGCTGGAATGCTTCGACCCGTCATTCGCCGCCGCCACCGGCGCGCAGGGCGGGGCCTGGCACATGGTGTTCCAGGCGCTGGTGGTGCTGAACGTGCTGTCGGCCTTCCAGGCGCTCGGCACGCTGATGGCGGTGGGGCTGATGATGCTGCCGGCGATCGCGGCGCGGCACTGGGCGCGGCAGGTGTCGGGCATGGCCTATGCGGCGGTCGGGATCGCCGTCGCGTCGTCCTTCGCGGGGCTGGTGCTGTCCTATCATGCCGATGTGCCGACCGGGCCGGCGATCGTGCTGATCGCGGGGGCGGCCTGGGCGGTGTCGGTGCTGGCGGGGCCGGTGGATGGGTTGCTGCCGCGGTTGGTGCGGCGGCGGCATCTGGCGGGGTGAAGTGAGGCTTCGCGGCGCGCTGCGTCCTGGCCGGAGCCTGCCGGCACGGAAGATTTCGGAAGATCGAGATTCGGTGCGGGCCTGACGCATCGGCGCAGTCCGCCGCGCGATCAGGCAGGAACATAGGTCAGCCTGATCACGTCCTCATCCATCTGATCGCTGGCCACAAGGCGGAGCGACGGCCGGGGGCCGGAGAAGAACGGCGTGCCGCGGCCGAGCACCACCGGATGAAGGTAGAGGCGGTACGCATCAATGAGACCGAACTCGGCCAGGCATCGTGCCAGCTCCGGTCCACCAACCTGGATCTCCCCGGCGAGACGGGCCTTGAGCCCGCGTATCGTCGCCTCGATGTCGTTGGCGACAAGGGTGGCGTTGGGGCCAACTGACGTCAGAGAGCGCGACACGACCCATTTCGGTTGCCTCCGCCACGCGACGGCGAAGTCGCGCCGCGCCGCGTCCCATTCGGGATGATCCTCGTCCCAATACTGCATGAGCTCGTACAGGCGGCGACCGTAGATGCTGCCCACCTGGTCGCGCGCCTGCTCGATGAAGTGTTGGAACAGCGTCGGGCTTGGCGCCATCGCCATGTGGTCGACGTAGCCGTCCAGGGATTGGTTCATTCCAAAGACGAGCGTCGCCATGGTGCAGTTCCTCCATCCCGGATCGCTTCAGCCGGCAGTGTCGATGTGCGTCGCTCGCGACAGGTTTCCATATCGGCCCCGCCCGTTCCATCCTGCGCGCAACCCATCGCCCAAGGAGAACGTCCCGCATGCCATCCCTGCTGTTCTCGCCCCTGACGCTGCGCGGCCTGACCATCCCCAACCGCGCCGTCGTCCCGCCGCTCTGCCAGTATTCCGCGGTCGAGGGCATGGCGAATGACTGGCACATGGTCCAGCTCGGGCGCTTCGCGGTCGGCGGCTTCGGGCTGGTGTTCTCCGAGGTCGTGTCCGTGCTGCGCGAGGGCCGCATCACCCATGGCGATCTCGGCCTGTGGTCGGATGACCATGTCGCGCCGCTGAAGCGCATCACCGATTTCATCCGCGCGCAGGGCGCGGTGCCGGCGGTGCAACTCGGCCATGCCGGGCGCAAGGGATCGATGCAGCGGCCGTGGGAGGGCAACGGCCCGCTCGGCCCCGACCAGTTCGCGAAGGGGGAGGGCACCTGGGACATCGTCTCGGCGGTGGGCAAGCCGATCGGCGATGGCTTCATCACCCCCGCCGCGCTCGATCCCGCCGGCATGGCGAAGATCGTCGAGGGCTTCATCATCGGTACGAAGCGCGCCCGTGCCGCCGGCTTCGATGCCGTCGAGGTCCACTGCGCCCATGGCTACCTGCTGCACCAGTTCCTCTCGCCGCTGTCGAACACGCGCAACGATGCCTATGGCGGCGACCTCGCCGGGCGCATGCGCTTCCCGTTGCAGGTGATCGAGGCGGTGCGCGCGGCCTGGCCGGAGAACCTGCCGGTCTTCGTGCGCATCTCCGCGGTCGATGGCATGGATGGCGGCTGGACGATGGAGGACAGCCTTGCCTTCGCCAGCGCGATGAAGCCGCTCGGCGTCGATGTGGTGGATTGCTCCTCGGGCGGCATCGGCGGGTCCGCGACGGGGTCGAAGCGGATCCCGCGCGGCTATGGCTTCCAGGTGCCGTATGCGGCGCAGATCAGGCGGGATGTCGGCCTCGCCTCGATGGCGGTCGGCCTCATCATCGGCCCGCACCAGGCCGAGGCGGCGCTTGAAGCCGGGGAGGCCGACCTCATCGCCATCGGGCGGGAGGCGATGAACAACCCGAACTGGGCGTTGATGGCACGCGGCATCCTCGAACCCGGCACGACCGAGGAGGTCTTCGCCTGCTGGCCGCCGCAGCATGGCTGGTGGATGGAAAAGCGCGCTGCGGTGATGGGGGCGCTGGGCGCGCCGCCGGCCTGACGGCGTGGACAATGGCGCACGTTCCTGATATGTTCTCATAATCAGGCGCCGACCCGCGCCCGCCGCCCGAACGGCGCGGATAAAGGCTTAAAGTGCCTAAAAACCTAAAGTGATAAATGCGCCACAGAGCGTGACGCTTCAGTACTCGAACTCGAAGGACAGGCCGAGCCGGTCGCCCGCGCTGCTGTTGCCGCCCGTCTCGGCTTCCACGCGTACGCGCGGCGCCACGTCGATCTGAACGCCGACGCGCGGCGGCCCGCCTTCGCTCGACTGCCGCACGCCGACATAGACGCCATCGGCGACGTAGCGTCCGGTCTCCAGCGTCGCGCCCTGGCTGCGGGTGTTGCTGCCCTGGCCGCGTTCCTCGCCGACCGCGAGCCGATCCAGCGCGAGCGTCCGCCGGATGCGGTCGAGGATGCCGCCCGCGCCCGGCGTCTCGATCCCCACCGCGCCGGCCAGCGCCTGGGCGAGTTGCGCGAGCTGGAAGGGGCTCAACTCGCTGGCCCGCCGGTCGAACAGCAGCCGGGCGAGCACCTCGTCCTGCGGCAGTTCCGGCGTGGAGGAGAATTCGATCTTCGGATCGGTCGCCGGCCCGGTGACGGTGACAATCGCCGTCACCTCCCGCGCCCGCGCTGACGCCAGGAAGTCGAGCGATGGCACCAGCGTCCCGGCATCGAAGGCGATGGTGCCGCGACGGAAATCGAGCCGCCGGTCGAACACCGAGATATTGCCCCGCCGCAGTTGCAGCCCGCCATTGACGCGCGGCGCGGCGGTGCTGCCCGCGAGGCCCAGCGTCCCGCCGAATTCCGCGTCGATGCCGCGCCCGCGCACGAAGACGGCGTGCGGTGCGGCGATCTCGACCTCCAGCGCGATGTCGCTGCCGCCTGATGCGGCGGCCGGCGCGGGCGGTGCGAGCGGCGGCGTGCCGGCGGGGCGACGCCCGGTCTCGCGCACGCCCTCCAGGCGCGCCACGCTGTGCGGCAGTTTCTCCGGCACGGTGATGTCGAGCCGCCGGACCTCCATCCGCCCGGCCAGCCGCGCCTGTTGCAGCAACTGGCCGGTCAGCCGCAGATCGGCGTCGAACAGCCCGGTCACGATCTCGGACCGTAGCGGGCGCGCGTTGCGCGCGGTGACGGTGATTTCCGCCGGCATGCCGGGTGCCGCGGGGGACAGCGTGCCGGTCGCGCCCAGCGTGCCGCCGCCGGGCGTGCGCGCGTCGAAGCGTTCGATCACCACGCGGTCGCCATCGCCGCGCAACTCGGCGGCGATCCCGGTCAGCGTCAGCCCCTGGGCGAGGTCGCGGAAGGTCGCATTGGCAACGCTGACGCGGCCTGCGGCGCGCGGCGCGCCGAGCGTGCCGGACACATCCACCTGCAGCGTCGCGCGCCCCGTCACGCGCTGCGCCCCGGCCGCGAGCAGCGGCCCGCCCAGTGCGGCAAGATCCGAATTCACCTCCAGCCGCGCCGTGATCGGGGCGTTGCCGGCGAAGCCGCCAGGAAGGCGGGCCGTGCCGTTCGCCCGCAACGCCGTGCCGGCCGTGGCATCAAGGCGGATCTCGGCGGCGCGTGCGCCCGCCGTGCCCTCGACGATCACGCGTCCGGCGGGCAGGCCGCGCATCGACGGATCGGTGAAACGCAGGCCGCCAGCCTCGACACGGAAGCGCGCCGAGGGATCGGCGACGGGGCCGGTGACGCGCGCCTCGGCGCCGATCATGCCTTCCACCCCAAGGTCCGGCGCGGCCAGCGCGGCAAGCCCCGCGACCGGCAGCGCGGTCAGCGTCGCGCGTAGATCGGCCTGCTGCGGTCCCCAACGCCCTTCCGCGCGCAGCGTGCCGCCGCGGCTGGTGGTCAGGGCCAGCGCCTCGATCGCCACGCCCCCATCGGGCGCGACGACGATGCGTACCGGCGCGCTGGTCCGCAGGCTGTCCGCGCCCCGGCGCAGCAGCAGTTCCGGCACCTCGATGCGGCGCGCGGCGCCATCCTGCGTCACGCGGGCGCGCGTGGTCAGGCGCGCATCCTGCGCGCGCGCCTCCAGCGAGGCCTCAAGCCCCGCCAAGGTGCCCGCTGCTTTCAGCGTGCCGCCCAACGGCGTGCCGGCGATGGTGGCCTGCGGCACTTCCAGCGTCGCGTCGAAGCCCTGCACGCCCTCGCGCAGGTCGAGTGCCGCGCGCAGCGTCACCCGCCCGGCCATCGGCGTGCCGGCCAGCGCGGCGAAGGGTGCGAGGTCCGGCACCTCCAGGCTCGCCTCGCCCACGAAGGTCGTGGCGCGCGGGTCGAGCAGGCCCTGTGCGGCGAGCCGCGCCGGGCCGAAGCCGGCGGTCAGCGCCTCGATGCGCAGTTTCTCACCTTCGGGCAGGCCACGCAGGTCGAGCGTCGCCGGCAGCCCGGCATATGTGGCGCGGAGCGTGCCTTCAGCGCGCGGCGAGGACAGCGGTGTCGCGACGCGCAGGTCGAGCGCGAGGCCTTCCAGCACCTGCCCCTCGCGTTCCAGCCTTTCGCCCAGCGCGGTCAGCGCAACGGACGGATCGGCGCGCGGTCCGGTGGCGCGCAGTTCCGCCTGCAGCCCACCCGCCAGCCCCGGCACCAGCGGCGCGAGATCAGCGACCGTCGCCCGCAGCGTGGCATCGAGCGTCTCGCCGACGCTGCCCTCGGCGGTGACGCGCAGCGCGGCGCCGTCCAGCGTCAGCGCCTCGATCCGGTCGGGCAGGGTGGCGCGCAGCGTCAGGCGCGGCGTGGTGCCGATCGCGGCGGCGATCTGCGGCACCGCGCTGCCGAAGCCCTCGGCCGCGAGGTCCAGCGTGATGGTCGGCGCATCCATCCGCCCCGTTGCGCGCGCTTCGGCACGCAGCGATTCCCAGCGCGCGGCATCGGGGACCAAGGTGCCGAGCGACGCAGATCCACCGGCTTCAAGCCGCAGCGCCACATCGACCGTCGAGGCCGCGAGATCGGCGCTGCCCTCCGCACTCAACCGCCCGGCCGGCGCTTGCAGGCCAAGCCGACGCAGCGCGACGCGCTGCCCCGCATCGATCGCGGCATCAAGGTCGATCGCGACCGGCATGGCGATGGCGCGGACATCCTCCGGCAGCAGCGGCGCGGCGGCGAGATTGATCGCAAGCCGCGCCCCAGCCGCACCATCCGGTGCGGCGCGCACCTCGCCATTCGCCGTCAGCGTGATGTCAGCGCCCACCGAAGCCCGCAGGTCGAGCCGCGCGCCCGTCGCCGGACCGTCCAGCGTCAGCAGCGCCTCGGTCGCGCGGTCGGGCAGGCTGAGCATCGTCGCGACCAGCCCGCCCGGCGGTTCGCGGGCCGCAAGCCGCGCCTGCAGCCTGTCGGCGCCCGGCGCGAGATCGAGCGCGAGCCGCGCCTCGGCCGGTGCATCCAGCCGCCGCGCATCGAGCCGCGCCGACAGCCGCCCCGCGGCGTAGAGCGCATCGCCTTCCACGGACAGCACCGCCGCCACGCCCGCGACCGACGCCCCGAGTTCGATCCGCTCCACCGCCAGCCGATCCAGCCGCACATCCACCGGCAGCGACGGCAAGGCCGGGATCAGTGGTGCATCGGGGTCGGGCGGCGGGGCGGATTCGGTGGATGGCGGCAGGCGATGCAGCGCGACGCGCCGCGCCGTCAGCACCGTGACCCGTGCGTGCCGTCCCAGCAGCGCCGGAAGGTCGAGCGCGACCTGCGCATCCTCCAGTTCCAGCCATGGCCCGTCCGCATCCGCCATGACCAGCCGGCCGATGCCGAGGCGCGAGGGCAGCGGGCCGCTTAGCCCCTCGATGGTCAGGCCGGGCACGGCGTCGGAGGCGAGCCGCGCGACCATCGCCCGCCCGCTCTCGCTGTTCACCCAGGCCAGCCCGCCGGCGATCGCCACCAGCAGCAGCACCGGCAGGCCGAGCAGCACGTAGATCCCGATGCGGAGGATGCGGCGCGTCATCAGAAGGCCTGCCCGATTCCGACATAGAGACCATAGGCCGGATCGCCTTGCTGCGGGTTCAGCGGCACGCCGATATCGACGCGGATCGGCCCGATCGCGGTCAGGTATCGCAGGCCCGCGCCGGCGCCGACGCGCAGCGTACCGGTGCCCGGGGTCTGGTCCTCGCTGACCGTGCCGGCATCCACGAACACGACTGCGCCCCAGGGGCCGGAAATCTGCTGCCGCCACTCGACGTTGAGTTCCAGCAGGCTCGCGCCGCCCAACGGCCGGTTGCCCGCATCGCGCGGCCCGATCGACTGGTAGGTGTAGCCGCGCACCGATCCGCCGCCGCCCGCATAGAAGCGCTTGTCGAGCGTGATCTGATCGAAGCTCGCCCCCACGGCCGACCCGACCGATGTGCGCAGCGCCAGCACGCCGCTGCCGTCGCCCGACAGGTCGAGATAGGTGCTGCCCGTCGCCAGCAGCCGCGTGTAGGTCGTACCGTCGAGCAGCGAGTAGTACGGCGTGACGTTGAGATTGACGCGGTATCCGCTGGTCGGGTTCAGCAGGCTGGTCGTAGTGTCGTAGCGCAGCCCCATCAGGAAGCCGGCCAGCGTGTAGTCCTCCAGCACGCCGTAGCGGCCAATGCGCCCGGTCTCGAAACTCGGCCCGGCCTGCGCCGTCAGGCGATCGGTCAGCCGTCGCTCGGCGATGGCGGAAGCGACGATGGCCTCGCGGTCATAGGCCTCGAGGTTCTCGCGCACCGCACCCACCCGCGCGACCAGGCGGATATCCTGCTGCCAGATCTCGGGCAGCGTCAGCGTGGCGAAGGTGCGATAGGTGGCGTTGCCGAAACTGCCGTCGGAGATGCGCGACGCCTCGGCGTCCAGTCGCAGCCGCTCCGCGCCGCCGAACAGGTTGCGGTGCTCCCAGAACACGCTGACGGCGAGGCCGAAATTGGTCTCGTAGGCAATGGACCCGCCCACTGCGCGCAGCGCGCGCTCGCTGACCACGAAGGCGATCGGCAGCGTGCCGTCGGGGCCGACCTCCGTACCGGCCTCGACCCGCACGCTGTCGAAGACGCCGAGCGAAACGAGCGCGCGGCGGGCACGTTCCACCGCGGCGGGGGAATAATCCTGGCCTTCGATCTGGCGCGCGGCGGTCCGATGCAGCAGGCCGGCATCGGTGCGCGTCTGGCCGCGCACCTCGGGTGCCGCGAAACGCGCGCGCGGGCCGGGGGCGAAGCGCCAGGCGATATCCATGGCGCGGCGGTCGTGATCGACCGTGACCTCGCGCCCCGCCACCGTCGCCAGCGGATGCCCGGCGTTGCGCAGCGCGTCGCGCATCGCGGTCTCGGCGGCCAGCACGGCTTCGGCGCGCGCCGGGTCGCCTTCCGTCATTCCCGCTGCGCGGGCAGCGTCGCGCACCACTGCCGCGAATTCCGCAGGCTCCGCGCCGATGGTCACGCGCCCGATGCCATAGCGCGGGCCGGGGACCAGTGTCAGCACCACCGGGACGGGCGCGGTCGCCGCGGCCAGCCGGGCGGGCAGCGCCTGGTCGTCCGGCGGCAGGCCGTCGATCGTGGCGGAGACCTGGCCGCCCCAATAGCCCTCGGCGCGCAGCGCATCCTGCAGTCGGGGCAGGTCGGCGCGCACGCGGCCGATCAGGCCGAAGGCATCGGTCGGCGCGCGTTCGCGCAGCGTCACGGTCTGCGCCACCGCGCGCGCCGTCGCCGCAAGGCCCGAATCGTCGCCGGCGGAGATCTCGGCCGTGTAGGGCAGGCCTGGCGGGTCGGGCGGCGGGTCCTCCCCCTGCGCCAGGGCGGGGGCCGCAAAAAGCCAGACAAGCAGGGCCACGGCCGCGCCGGGGGCGGTGGTGCGTCTCGGCGCGGCGGGATAGGCTTGTCGGATCATGCACACCAATCTTGCCGCGACCCTTACATCCTGGCGCCGCCATCTGCACGCCAACCCCGGCCTCACGCTTCACGAAGGGGAGACGGCAGCCTTCGTCGTCGCCCGCCTGAAGGAGATGGGCATCTCCGACATCGCCGAGAACGTCGGCGGCCACGGCGTGGTTGCCACGATCCGGCGCGGCGGCGGCAATCGCTCGGTCGGGCTGCGCGGCGACATGGATGCGCTGCCGATCCAGGAGCAGAACGAAGACCTGCCGTGGAAGTCCACCAATCCGGGCGTGATGCATGCCTGCGGGCATGACGGGCACACCACGGCGCTGCTGGGTGCGGCGAAGATGCTGCTGGATGACCCGAACTGGACCGGCACGGTGCGGCTGGTGTTCCAGCCGGCCGAGGAAGGCGGCGGCGGCGCGCGCAAGATGATCGCCGATGGGCTGTTCGAGAAATTCCCGATGGAACGCATCTTCGGCTGGCACAACTGGCCGGGCCTGCCGGCCGGGACCATCGCCGTGCATGACCGCGCCGTGATGGCGGCCGGAGCGCGCTTCGAGATCACCTTCGACGGCCATGCCGGCCATGCCGCCCTGCCGCATCTGACGCGCGACCCGATGATCGCGGCGGGCCATGCGATCGTCGCCATCCAGTCGATCGTCGCGCGCAATCTCGACCCGCTGACCGGCGGCGTGGTGTCCATCACGGTGGTCGAGGGCGGCGAGGCGCAGAACCAGATCACCGCCCGCGTCACGCTGAAGGGCACCGCCCGCTGGCTGCGCGACGAGGACGAGGCGACGATCGAACAGGGCCTGTCGCGCATCGCCGACGGCGTCGCCGCGACCTATGGCGTGCACGCGACCTTCTCCTTCCGCGCCGGCGTGATGGTCACGGCGAACAGCCCGGCCGAGCGCGATCTCGCCGCCGAGGCCGCGGCCGCGGTCACCGAGGTCCGCCGCGACATGGCCCCGGCCATGACCGGGGAGGATTTCGCCTGGTACCTGAAATACGTGCCCGGCGCCTTCGTCTGGATCGGCAACGGCCCGGCGGATAACGGGCGCGAGCTGCACCACCCACGTTACGACTTCAACGACGAGGTCCTGCCCACGGCGGCGGGCTTCCTGGCGGAGACGGCGAAGCGGGCGCTGGCGGGCGAGTAGCCCGCCCGGCTTGCCGGGCAGCGCCCCCCCCCCCCCCCCGGGGCATTCCGCCCGGCTTCGGGTGGCCCTATCCTGCGGCGATGCAGCATGATCCCGCGCCCGGCCTCCTCGCCCTGGAGGCCCGCCTCGCCGAAAGCCTGGAACGCCTCCAGGAGCCCTCGACCGACTGGGTGCCGCCGACCACCGCGCCGGACGGTTCGGTTGCGCTCGACGTCGCCATCCTCGGCGCCGGCATGGCGGGGCTGTCGGCCGGCTTCGCGCTGAAGCGGGAAGGGGTGCCGCGGGTCGCGCTGTTCGACCCCGCGCCGGCCGGCGAGGAAGGCCCTTGGGCGACCTATGCCCGCATGCGCACGCTGCGCAGCCCGAAGCAGCTCGCCGGCCCGGCGCTCAGCCTGCCCGACCTGACCTTCCGCGCCTGGCATAAGGCGCAATACGGCGCCGCGGGGTGGGAGGCGCTGGGCAAGATCCCGACGCTGATGTGGATGGACTACCTGCGCTGGTATCGGCGGGTGTCCGGGCTGGATGTGCGCAACGGCATCGGCGTGGCGCTGATCGAACCCGAGGGCGCGCTGTTCCGCCTCGCCCTGTCCGATGGGGGGACGGTCTTCGCGCGCCATGTGGTGCTGGCGACCGGCCGGGATGGCCTCGGCGGCCCGCGCATCCTGGCTGGATTCGCGCCGGAATGGCGCGGGGCGCAGTGGGCGCATTCGGCCGATGACATCGACTTCGCCGCGCTGGCGGGGAAGCATGTGGTGGTGATCGGTGCCGGTGCCTCGGCTTTCGACAACGCCGCGGAGGCGCTGGAACGCGGCTGCGGCAGCCTGACCATGCTGCTGCGCCGCACGTCGCTGCCGCGCGTCAATTCCGGCAAGTCGCTGGAAGGGCGCGGCATCTGGCATGGCTGGCACGAACTGCCGGCTGAATGGCGCTGGCGGCTCGCTTTGTCGGTCGAGCGCCGCCAGACCCCGCCGCCGCATGAAAGCGTCCGTCGTGTCGCCGCCCATGCCAATGCGACCCTGCTGACCGGTGCGGGGGTCGAGGCGGTGACGCGGGACGGCGACGCGCTGCTGCTGGCGACGCCGCGCGGGACGATCCGCGCCGACTTCGTCATCCTCGGCACCGGCTTCCTGCAGGATGCGGCGCTGCGGCCGGAACTCGGCGCCATGGCCGGGCAGATCAGGCTGTGGCGCGATGCCTACGACCCGCCCGCGGCGGAACGCGACGCGGCACTCGGGATGAATCCCTGGCTTGATGCCGGGTTCGCCTTCACCGAGCGCGTGGCGGGCAGCGCGCCGCATCTGTCGCGCCTGCATTGCTTCAACTTCGCCGCGACGTTGAGCCACGGGAAGCTGACGGGCGACATTCCGGCGATCAGTGGCGGTGCGCGGACATTGACGCGGGCGATCTGCGCCAGGCTGCTCGGCGCCGATATCGAGCTGCACGCCGCCCGCCACGCCGCCTTCGACGAGCCGGAGATCACCGGCGACGAATGGCCCGGCGTGACGCTGTAGCGCGCCGCGATCAGGCGAAGCGCGTGAAGCGCCGCAGCGCGCGGCGCAGCCGCAGGCCGCGGCGCACCAGGTCGCGCCATCCGGCCAGCCGCCCCACCAAGACCCACAGCGTCGCGGCGGCGCGCGGCAGCAGGCCCGACCCGCGCGGCAGCACGGCGAGGTCGCGCAGATGCATGCGCGTCCGCGCCATCTCCGCATCGCGCATGGCGAGTCCTGCCTGCGCGGCGGCCAGCGCCTCCCGTGCCGCAGCGGCGTCCCGCCGCGCGAGGTCGCGGTCCCGCAGCAGGGCATTGCGTTCGGCCTGGGGCGGGCTGTCGATGGCCGCGCTGATCTGCGCGGCATCCATCAGCACGTCCTCGGCATCCCCTGTTTCCAGATAGGCGCGCTTCATGGCGAGGATGCAGCGCAGGTAGCGCAGCGCCTCCTCCCCCGGCGGGCCGAAGTCGCGTGCCCGATGCGCGTGGTGCTTCAGCGCGCCGTGGACGATGCGGGCGAAGGAGGCGGCGTTGTCGCGCACCAGGTCCTCGGCGATCATCGCGGCGCGCATGCGTTCGAACATGGCGACGTGATCCACCAGATGCGCGACGTCGAAGCCGTGCGACAGTGACTCCCGGCGCAGCAGGTAGGTGTAGAGCGGCCGCCCGATCGTGCGGATGCGCTTCGCCTTCATCAGCGCGTGATAGGTCCAGCCGAGATCCTCGTGGCGCGTCTGCTCCGGGAACCACAGGTCGTGGTCGATGAAGATCGACCGCTTCCACAGCTTGTTCCACGTCATCGGGTCCATCAGGTCGAAGACGTCCCGGTGGCGGTCGGTCACGATCACCGTGGCGTCGGGCCGGACCCAGGTCTCCAGCACGCGGCCGGCATCGTCCACCACGCGCGCACCGCAGCCGACGACGTCGAAGTCACCCTCGATCGCCGTCGCGTGCAGCGTGGCAAGCATGTCCGGGTCGATCGTGTCGTCGCTGTCGACCGAGGCGATGTGGTCCGCCCGCGCGGCACGCACGCCGCTGTTGCGCGCGGCGCCCACGCCCTGGTTCGTGGGGTGGGTCAGGATGCGGATGCGCGGATCACCCTGCGCCAACCTGCGCAGGATGGCGGCGGAACCGTCCGTGCTGGCATCGTCGATGCAGATGATCTCGATGTCGCGCAGCGTCTGGGCGGTGATCGAGGCGAGGCACTTCTCGACCAGCGCCTCGGTGTTGTGGACCGGGACGATGACGGATACGGACGGCTTCATGGGGTCAGTCGGCGGTCAGCCGCATCTCCCGCGCGATCGCCTGCCAGCGCCCGGCGCTCGCCGCGATCCAGGCGTCGCCTTCGGCCGCCGGCACCGCGATCGGTTCGACGAAGGCGGTGCGCAGGCGATCGGCTGTCTGCGGCGTCGCGGTGGCGGCCACCGCCTCCCGCAGCCGGGCCACGACGGGTGCCGGCGTGCGGCGCGCGACGGCGAGGTTGAACCAGATGCCGAGGTCGTAGCCCGCGAGGCCGGCTTCCTGCATCGTTGGCACGTCGGGCAGGGCGGTCGCACGGCGCGTCGTCGTCACCGCCAGCGCGCGGAAGGCGCCGGACCGGATATGCGCGGTTGAGGTGGCGGTGGTGTCGAAGCCGAAATCCACATCCTTCGCGAGCATCGCGGCGACCAGCGGCGAGGACCCGCGATAGGGCACATGCGTCGCCTCGATCCCCGCCATCTTCATGAAGACCGCGGCCGAGAGGTGGGAGGAGGAGCCGTTGCCGACCGACCCGAAGACCAGGGGGCGGCGCTTCGCTTCCTCGATGAACGCTTGCAGGGTCGTCGCCTGCACCTTGCCGGGGATGACGGAGAGCACGTTCGCCACTTCGCCGATCAGGCCGACCGAGGTGAAGTCGCGCACGGCATCGATGCCACTTGAGGCGTAGACGACCGGGTTCACGCCGAACAGCGCGGTGGTGCCGAGCAGGATCGAATAGCCATCGGCCTCGGACTGCGCGACATGCTGCGTGCCGATGTTGCCGCCAGCGCCGGCGCGGTTTTCGACCACGACCGGCTGGCCGAGTTCGCGCGACAGCGGCTCGGCGACGATGCGCGCGACGATGTCGTTCACCCCGCCGGGTGGATAGGTGACGACGATGCGGACCGGGCGGGTCGGCTGCCAGGGCTGGGCGCGCAGGGCAGGGGCGGCGAGGATGGTGCCGAGGCCGGCGAGCGCCGCGCGGCGTGCGATCTGGGTCATGGACGGTCCCGTGTTCGGATTGACGGGGCGGTTCCTAGACCCTGCGCATCCGCGCGGCCAGGGGCCGGATTCAGCCCAGGACCCGCTTCAGCCAGGCCCCGCCTTCAGCCACCGCCTGGTCCGACGCCTTCACATGCCCGATCGCACGCAGGAAGCCGTGCAGCACGCCGGGGAAGGTCTTGGCCTCCACGCTCACGCCCGCCTCGCGCAGGCGCTTTTCCATCGCGTGGTTCTCGCCCGCCAGCACGTCGAGTTCCGCGACGGTCAGCAGGCAGGGCGGCAAGCCAGCGAGATCGGCGCGGTCCGCGCGCAGCGGTGCGGCCAGGGGGTGCAGCCGGTCGGCCTCCCGCGGGGCATAGCAGCGCCAGTAGAAATCCATCTTCTCGCGCGTCAGCGTGTGGCCGGTGGCGAATTCGTCGTAGCTCGGCGTGTCGAGCCGTGAATCGAAGACGCCGTAGTTCAGCAGCAGGCCTGCGAGCTTCAGTTCCGGATCGGTCTGCCGCAGCAGCAGCGCCACCGCGAGCGCGAGGTTGCCGCCCGCCGAATCCCCCCCGATCACGATGCGCGACGGGTCGAGGCCCCATTCCGCGCCATGCTTCGCCACCCAGCGCACCACCGCGGCGCATTCCTCCAGCGCCTGGGGGAAGGCGGCCTCCGGCGAGAGCGAATAATCCGGCCCGACCACGGCGCAGCCCGCCCCGGCGGCATAGGACCGCATGATGTGGTCATGGGTGTCGATGCTGCCCCAGACCCAGCCGCCGCCATGGATATAGACCAGCGCCGGCAGAGGCTTGTCGGTGCGCGGGCGATGCACCCGGCAGGCCAGGCGGCGGCCGCGCACGGACAGCCACTTGTCGCCGCTCTCGGCCATCTTTGGCCCGCCCGAGGCGGCCAGTGCGAGGCCCGGCCCGTCATTGGACGCCCGCGCCGCATCCAGCGGCGGCACCAGCACGATGGGGGGGAAGGCGCGGCCGCGCTCCTCCATCATGGTGGTGAAGGCGCGCATCTCGGGGTCCCAGCGGTCCTGGCTCATTCCATCATCCTTGCTTGGCAGGCGATGCGGGCGGCCCGTCGCACCGGCCGCATCGCCAAGGAAGTGGAAGCCGGCGGCGCAAAACCGGCAAGATGCCAGCCGCAAGCGAACGGATTCCGCGGTTGCGGCATGCGTCGCCCATCGCCATGTTGCATTGCACAATGCCGGATTTCCTGAACCTCCCCACCCGTGCCGGCTTCCGCCCCGCCGCGCTGTTCCGCCCCGCCAGCCTTGTCCTGGTGATGGCGGAAGGCAGTGCTGAGGCGCCGATCCTGGCCCGCAACATCGCCGCCGGCGGCTTCCGCGGCCGGCTGATGGCGGTGGGCGGCACGCCTGATGGATTCGAGGCCGTCCCGACCATTGCCGCGCTGCCGGTTGCACCCGATCTCGCCGTGCTGTGCCTGCCACCCGCTGCGCTGGAAGCGGCCATGGCCGCGCTGGTGGAGAAGGGCTGCCACGCCGGGGTGGTGCCCGGCCCGGCACCGGATCTCGCGACGTTGCAGCAGCGGACGGGGATGCGCGCGCTCGGCCGGGGGTCCTTCGGCATCGCGGTCCCGGCGATCGGGCTGAACGCGACGCTGTCCCACATTCCGCCGGCCGCGGGCCGGCTTGCACTGGTCACGCAATCCTCGGCCATCGCGCGCGCGGTGCTGGACTGGGCAGCGGCGGAAGCGGTGGGCTTCAGCCATGTCGTCGGTATCGGCGGCAACCAGGGCCAGGGCTTTGCCGGGGCGCTGGACTGGCTGGCGCGGGATCCTGGGACGGGGGCGATCCTGCTCGATATCCGGCGCATCAAGAACCGCCGCATGTTCATCTCTGCGGCGCGCGCGGCGGCACGCAGCCGGCCTGTCGTCGCCATCCGCGCCGGCGGGCGGCTCGCCGATGCCTCGGGCCAGGCGGATGCGGTGATGGAGGCCGCGCTGCGGCGTGCCGGCGTGCTGCGCGTCGCGGGGCTCGAGGACCTTCTGTCCGCCGCCGAGACCCTGGCGCGGGTGCGTGTGTCCTCCCGCCCGCTGGCCGGGGCGGGGGACCGGATCGCGGTCGTCACCAACGGCATCGGGCTCGGCAGCCTCGCCTCGGACGCCGCCTTGGCCGGGGGCGGGCAGCTCGCTTCAATCGACGATGCGGCGCTGGCGGCGGTCGCGATCGGCCTGCCGGAGGGCTGGACCGGACGCAATCCGCTCGCCCTTGGCGCCGGATCGGCGGCGCGGCTGGGGGAGGCGGCAGCGATGCTCGCCGGCCTGCCCGGGGTCGATGCCGTGGTCGCGCTGCACGCGCCCGAACCGGCAGGCAGCCCTGACCTGGTCCGGGAAACCCTGGCGGCCGCGGTGAAGGCGAGCCGCGGTGCGCCGATCCTGGTCGGCTGGCCCGGCCAGGCCACCGCCGGGGTGCAGCGGGCGAAGCTGGCCGAGGCCGGCGTGGCCGTCTTTCCGACCCCGGAGGCGGCCGTGCGCGGCGCGCTGCACCTGGCGCAGGACCGCCGGAACCGGGCCGCGGCGGCCGAATTGCCGCCCCGCGCGGTGCTGGACCTGGCGCCGGACCGGGACCGCGTCGCGCGCATCTTCGCCACTGCCCGTGCCGCCGGCCGGCGTGAACTGACCGAGGAGGAGGCGCTGGCGGTGCTCGCCGCCTATGGCATCCCGACCGTGCCGGGGCGCGCCGTGGCGGGGCCGGAGGAAGCGGCGGATGCGGCCGCCATGCTCGGCTTCCCGGTGGTGCTGAAGATCCTGAGCCCCGACATCTCCCGCAAGACCGAGGTCGGCGGGGTGGCGCTGGGGCTGACCGGCGCGGCGGCGGTGCGCGCGGCGGCCGAGGCGATGGCTGCGCGCGTCGCGGCGGCGCGGCCGGGTGCGCGCCTGACCGGCTTCCTGGTGCAGCGCCAGGCCGGGCGAGCGCAGGAATTGCGTCTGCGCCTCGCCGATGATGCAATGTTCGGCCCCTGGATCTCCTTTGGCCGAGGCGGCACGGCCGCCGATATCGACCCCGATGAGGGGATCGACCTGCCGCCGCTGAACCTGGCCCTGGCGCATGGGCTGATCCGCCAGACCCGCACCGCGCGGCTGCTGCAGGGCTGGCGCGACCATCCGCCGGCCAATGTCCCCGCCATCGCCGACGCGCTGGTGCGGCTGTCGCAGGTCGCGGTGGATTTTCCCGAGATAGAATTTTTTGGAATCAATCCCTTGGCGGCCGATGCTGAGGGTGTGCTCGCACTCGATGCTTCCCTTGTGCTGCGGCCGGAGGGGCAGGCCTCGCTATTGGCGATCCCACCCTATCCGGCGGAACTGGCCCGGGCCTGGCGCGGGAAGGATGGGCGGTCGGTGGTGATCCGCCCGATCCGCCCCGAGGACGCCGCCGCGCATGCCGAGGCGTTCCGCCGCCTGAGCGTCGAGGATGTCCGTTACCGTTTCTTCTCGGCCATGACGGAACTGGGTGCGGCGCAGATCGCCCGGATGACGCAGATCGACTACGACCGGGAAATGGCCTTCGTCGCGGTGGAGCACGCCGAGGCCGGGCCGGACCTGACGGTCGGCGTCGCCCGCCTGATTCGCGAGCCGGGGGGCGAGAGCGGTGAGTTCGCCGTCATCGTGGACCCGTCCTGGAAGGGGCAGGGGCTGGCGCGCCATTTGATGGAGCGGCTGTTCGAATGGGGCCGCGCGGTCGGCATGAAGGAGATCGTCGGCCAGGTGCTGACGGATAACCGGCCGATGCTCGGCTTCATGCGCGCGCTCGGCTTCCAACTGGCCGCCAGCGCCGACGACCCCGATGTGATGGAGGCGCGCAAGGTGCTGTGACGCCGCGCGGCCGGCGCCGGCCGCCATGCAGGGCGACTGGGCGGGCCCCGACCGAGGAATCCAACGTCCCGTGGTGCCCACCCTCTGGTCCGATGCCGTGCATCGGCCCGCGAGCGCACAGCGCGACGGCGCCCAGGCCGACCTTGGCCGCCGAAGCGGCGGTGCGTGGCGCGCAAGCCAAGCGCCCGGATGGGCGCGCCGTCGATTGAGGCCCGAAAAGACCCCGATGGCCCCTGAAACGGGCCGCCCGGATCAGGCCACGGCGTGCGTGCGGATCAGTTCCCGCAGCCGGCCCGCGGCATCGCCGCCCTTCAGCGCGTCGCGCCACGCCGCTTCGGCGACGCGCTGGTGGGTGCCGACCGCCTCATCCGCCGCGGTGATGAAGGCGACGCCGGACGCGGTGGACGGATGTGCGTCCGGGGCGAAGGCGCTGCCGACGACATGCGCGCGCTCACGCCCGCGCAGCACCATGAAGGGGCCGGACGGCTCCGACCCGGCGATCAGGCCGAGCTGCAGTCCGATCGGCACGCTTTCCATGTGATTGGCGATCGTCTCCGCCTCGGTCCGCGCGGCGAGGCGGCAGCGCATCCGGGCGCGCTCGGACAGCGGCAGGCCGGGGGCGATGCCCTCGGCGAGCAGGCGGATGATGGTCGCCTCGCCGAGCAGGGCGATGATGTTGGGCTTGCGCGCCTGCTGCAGCTTCTTCCGCGCCGCCAGCAGGCCAAGCATCTGTTCGACCTGCGTGCGGGCGAGCAGGCGGTCGGCGCTGGCATCGGCATGCTCGGTCCAGGCTTCGGCCAGGGCGCCGTCGAAGGCATCGGTGGAAACCGGATAGCAGAGCCCGCCACCCACCTGGAGCACCTGGTCGGCCTGTTCCTCGACCTGGCGCAGCCGTTCCTCAAAGGCGGCGGGGCGGCCGAAATATTCGACGCCGATGCCAAGGAGCGACAGCGGCGAGATCTTCAGAAGTTCAGCGAGGCGGCGGATGGTGTCGAGCTTGATCACCTCCCCCTTCTCGTAGCGGTAGAGGGCAGCGCGCGAAACGCCGAGACGCGCAGCGATTTCCTCGGCGCGTAAACCTGATTCGAGACGGTAGGCCCGCAACTGCTGGCCGATTTCGGCGAAACGCATTTCAACCCTCCCGGGAGGTGGAGATGCGTCAGAATAGCGCCTGTATTCACATTTTCCGAGACGAAATCTCACCCAGGCGGCCGCGGCACGGTTTCCGGTGCCGCGGCGTGGGTCATGGCGCCGTCCGGGGCGGCCGGATGGCCGGCATCCCGGCCGCGGGCAGCGCGCTGCGTCGCCCTGCCGGGATGCTGGACGGCTCGCTCAGGCGTCCTCGGCGACCTTGTGGGCGGCGAGCGTCTCGAGCGCCTTGACGAGGCCGGAATGGTCGAGCTCCGCCCCGCCGGCCGCCGCGACCGCGGCGAAGAGCTGCTGGGTGGAGGCGGTGTTCGGCAGCGCCACGCCGAGGTCCCGCCCGGCGGAGAGCGCGAGGTTCAGGTCCTTCTGGTGCAGCCGGATGCGGAAGCCCGGATTGAAGGTGCGCTTGATCATCCGCTCGCCATGCAGTTCGAGGATGCGGGAGGTGGCGAGCCCACCCATCAGCGCCTGGCGCACCTTGGCCGGGTCGGCCCCGGCCTTGGAGGCGAAGGTCAGGGCCTCGGCCACTGCCTCGATGGTCAGGGCGACAATGATCTGGTTGGCGACCTTGCAGGTCTGCCCGGCGCCGACCGGGCCGACCAGCGTCACGTTCTTGCCCATGGCGTCGAACAGCGGCTTGGCGCGGGCGAAGGCGGCGTCGGACCCGCCGACCATGATGGTCAGGCTGGCCTGCTTGGCGCCGACCTCGCCGCCCGAGACGGGGGCATCCAGGTAATCGCCGCCCTTCGTCACGATCTTCTCGGCGAAGGCCTTGGTCGC
Source organism: Roseomonas sp. SRI_022 (assembly GCF_057586215.1). Lineage (NCBI taxonomy): Bacteria > Pseudomonadati > Pseudomonadota > Alphaproteobacteria > Acetobacterales > Roseomonadaceae > Roseomonas > Roseomonas sp. SRI_022. The sequence goes on along the minus strand of NZ_JBYCZL010000012.1, from coordinate 97,796 downwards.
GGTCGGGCTGATCGAGGACATGTCGATCACCAGCGTGCCGGGCTTCAGCCCCTCGGCGACGCCCTTCGCGCCGAACAGCACGGCTTCGACATCAGGGGTGTCGGGCACCATCAGGATGGCGACCTCCGCACCCGCGGTGGCGGCGGCGGCATTGGGGGCGACGGCGAAGGCGGCGCGGTCCTCGGCGGTCAGGCTGGCGCGCTCGACGACCGTGATGTCGTGCCCGGCGGCCTTGAGGTGGCCGGCCATGGGGCGGCCCATGATGCCGAGGCCGATGAAGGCGATCTTCATGCGTTTCACTCCGAAAAGGCGCATCGCGTTGAATGGGACGGCAGCCGCCGCATACCCCGGCAGGAATAGCGGCTTTGACGCCGCACGAACACGGGGCGTCCGGTAGATGCAAAATCAGTAAAAGATCTAGAAAATGATACATGCGATCGAGTCGCGATCGTTCTATGAGAGTCATTCTTCCGAATGGCGAACAGAACGATGCGCCACTCACTCATCAGGCGACGGGGCCGCTGGGCGGCCGGCATCGCCATCTGTGTGACGTTGCTCGCCGCGCCCGCGCGGGCGCAGGACAGCTTCGTCCGCATCGACGATGCAACGCCGGGCCAGCCGGTCTTCTCCGCCCTCGGAACCGGGCTGGGACCGAGCTACGCGGCGATGGCGCTGGAGATGCCATGCCCCGCCGGCGGCGTCTGGACGATGGACCTGACCGGCATCCGGGTGGCGCCGGGCGTGCGCATCGACATGGGCTTTGGTGATCCGCGCGGCAGCTTCATCCCGGTGCCGGCCATCCCCCTGGAGTTCGCCGGGGACCGTCTGCGCTTCACGGTCGGCCGCAATGTCTTCGCGCGCGCCCTGGCCCAGGCGCAGGCCGAGTATCCCGGTGCTGAAGGCAGCGACCTTCAGGTCCTGCTGGGGGGCGTTGCCGGGCTGTCGATCGCGCGCGATGCGCTGGCGCGCGAGATGGCAGCGTTCGTCAAGGATTGCGAGCCGCAGCGGCGCACCGCCACGGCGCAGCGTTGACGCCGCGGCGGCACCGGGCCGTCAGCCGCGGTAGGGCGCGAACCAGCCGAGCCCCGCCGTGGTCTCCCCCGCGGGCCGATACTCGCAGCCGATCCAGCCGCGGAAGCCCAGCGCGTCGATCCGGTCGAACACGAAGGGCCAGTTGACCTCCCCGGTGCCGGGCTCGTTGCGGCCGGGATTGTCGGCCACCTGCATGTGGGCGATCAGCGGCAGGTGCTTCTCGACGCGCTTGACCACGTCGCCCTCGGTGATCTGGCAGTGATAGAGATCGAACTGCATCCCGAGCCGCTCCGGCCCGACCGCCGCGATGATCGCCGCCGCCTGATCCGTGGTGTTGAGGAAGAAGCCTGGGATGTCGCGGTGGTTGATCGGCTCGATGATCGGCTTCACCCCGGCCTTGGCGCATTGCTCCGCCGCCCAGGCGAGATTCGCGCCATAAACCGCAGTCAGCGTGTCATGCGCCACGCCCTCGGGCTTTAGTCCGGCCATGACATGCAGGCGCGGGCAGGACAGCGCGGCGCAGTAGTCGAGCGCCTTGGCGATCGCATCGCGGAACTCGCCCTGGCGGCCGGGCAGGGCGGCCATGCCGCGTTCCCCCCTCGTCCAATCGCCCGGCGGCGCGTTGAACAGCACCTGCGACAGGCCGTTGTCCTTCAGCCGCTTGGCGATCTCGGCCGCCGGAAAGTCGTAGGGGAACAGGAACTCCACCGCTTTGAAGCCTGACTTCGCGGCCAGGGCGAAGCGGTCGAGGAACGGGACCTCGTTGAACATCATCGAGAGGTTCGCGGCGAAGCGAGGCATTCCGGCAATTCCCCCACGGGCAAGGCGTGTCCCGGCAGGCTAACGTCCACCTGCGATGCGGGCCAGCCCCAGGCTCGCGCCGCGATCGGGCTTCGGGCAGGATGCGGCGATGCCCATGGATACACCGCGCCTTGCGCGCATCATCGGGATCGCGGCGCTGGTGGGCCTTGGCGCGGCCTGCCTGCTGGTGCTGCGGCCGTTCATGTCCTCGCTGCTATGGGCGGTGATCCTGGCGTTCTCGACCTGGCCGGTCTTCGCCTTCCTGCGGGAACGCGCGCGGCTGTCGCGCGGGGGTGCCGCGGTGCTGATGGTCGCGGCCATGTTCCTGCTGGTGGGCCTGCCGATCGCCCTGGCCGCCCCGACCAGCCGGGAGGAGATCGAGGCGCTGCGCGCCAATCTCGAGGCCCTGCTGACGGAGGGCTTGCCTGGCCTCGGCGTCTGGCTGTCCGGCCTGCCGGTGGTCGGTCCCTGGATCCGTGACTGGATCGGCGATGCGGAATTCGACCTGCTGGGCCTGGCCGGCTTGTTGCGGCCCTATGCGGGGACCCTGACGCAGCAGGCGATCGCGGTGCTGCTGGCGGTGCTGTCGGGGCTCGCGGAGCTGCTGCTCGCCATCCTTCTTGCCTTCTTCTTCTACCGCGACGGCCCGGCCATGGCGGCGCGGGTGGAGGCGCTGATGCGCCGCCTGGGCGGGGAGACGGGGATCCGCATGATGACGCTGGCGGCCGACGTGACGCGCGGCGTGGTCTGGGGGCTGGTCGGCACCGCCGTCGCGCAGGGCATCCTGGCCGGGATCGGGTTCACCATCGCGGGGGTGCCCCAGGCGGTGCTGCTGGCGGTGGTGACCGGCGTCATCTCCATCCTTCCGGTCGGCGCGCCGCTGATCTGGATACCTGCCAGCCTGTGGCTGCTGACCCAGGGCCAGACCGGGTGGGGGATCTTCATGGCGGCCTATGGGGCGCTGGTGATCTCCTCGGTGGACAACATCATCCGGCCCTGGGCGATCGCGCGGGGCGCCAAGCTGCCGCTGCTGCTGACGCTGATGGGCGCGCTCGGCGGCGTGCTGGCCTTCGGCTTCCTCGGGCTGTTCCTGGGCCCCGTGGTGCTGGCGGTCGGCTATACCCTTCTGCTGGAATTCGCCGGCGGGGGCGAGGAGGGGACGCAAACCCCTTCCACGCCGCCCCCGCCGGCCCTATAGGCCGCGGCTTCCGTCGAATTCCGGCCCGGAAGGCGCCGGGGGCCGGGAGATGAGGGAGAGCGAGGGATGCGAAAGCTGCTGATGGCGGCCGCGCTGGCCATGGGGCTGGGCGCGGGAATGGCCCCGGGAGGCGCCGATGCGCGCACGGTGCGCTGGGCCGCCTCGGGCGACCCGAATACGATGGATCCGCACAGCCAGAATGTCGGGACCGTCACGATGGTGCTGCAGCAGATCTACGATCCGCTGATCCAGCGCAACCAGGAGCTAGGCCTGGCACCCGGCCTCGCCACCCGCTGGGAACAGGTGGAGCCAAACCGCTGGCGCTTCTGGCTACGCGACGGCGTGAAGTTCCACGAAGGCCAGGCCTTCACCGGCGAGGACGTGGTGTTCAGCATCACCCGCGCCCAGCAGCCGACATCGAACTTCGCCATCTATGTCGACACCATCGAGCGCGCGGTGCTCGCCGAGCCGATGGTGGTGGACGTGATCACCCGCGTGCCGGACCCGATCCTGCCGAACAAGATCGCCTCCGTCTTCATGATGTCGCGCGCGTGGTCCGAGCAGCACAACGCCACCCGCCCGCAGAACACCCGTGCGCGGGAGGAAATGTACACCACCCGCAACACCAACGGCACCGGCGCCTTCCGCCTGCAGTCGCGCGAGCCCGACGTGCGCACCGTGATGGTGCGCAACACCGATTGGTGGGGCTGGAACGAACCCGCCAGCCGCGAGGCCAACATCACCGAGATCGTCTATCGCCCGATCTCCTCCGACGCGACGCGCATCGCCGCGCTGTTGTCGGGTGAGGTGGACTTCGTGCTCGACCCGCCGCTGCAGGACCTGAACCGCCTGCGCGCCGCGCCGAACATCAAGGTCACCGAAGGGCCGGAGGTGCGCACCATCTTCCTCGCGATGGATGTGCATCGCGATGAGCTGCTCTACTCCGATGTGCGCGGGCGTAATCCGTTGAAGGACCTGCGCGTGCGCCAGGCGCTGTACCAGGCGATCGACATCCAGGCGATCCATCGCACGACGATGCGCGGGCAGTCGGTCGTCACCGGCACCTTCTTCCCCCCGCAGGTGAACGGCTACACGCAATCAGAGGACGTGCGCCTGCCCTATGACCAGGCGCGCGCTCGCGCGCTGCTGGCCGAGGCGGGGTATCCGAACGGCTTCGAGATCACGCTCGACTGCCCGAACAACCGCTACATCAACGATGAGCAGATCTGCCAGGCGATCGTCGCGATGTGGGCGCGCGTCGGCGTCCGCGCCCGGCTGAACGCGATGCCGCTCGCACCTTTCTTCGCCAAGATCCAGCGCGACGACACCTCCATCTATCTGCTGGGCTGGGGCGTGCCGACGCTGGATGCGCTCTATTCCTTCCAGTCGCTGCTGCGGTCCCGCGATGGCGGGCAGGGCAACGGCATCTGGAACTACGGGCGCTATTCCAACCCGCGGATGGATGCGCTGATCGACATCATGACCACCCAGTCGGGCGAGGCGCGCAACGCCGCGATCCGCGAGGCGCTGCGCATCTATCGCGAGGACGTGCCGCACATCCCGCTGCACCACCAGATGATCCCCTGGGCGATGCGGTCCAACCTCACCATCCCGCACATGGCGAACAACCAGCCCTATTTCCGCTGGGCCCGCATGAACTGAACAGCACCACAGGCGCGGCGGAGTGCGCCGCCGCGCCCGTGACGGAGTAGAAGAATGTTCGCCTTCATCATCAACCGCATCCTGCAGGCCATCCCGGTCATGTTGACCGTGGCGCTGATCTCCTTCGCGATGTTCGCCTATGTCGGCGACCCCGTGGCGATCATGCTGGGCCAGGACTTCACCGAGGCGCAGCGCGCGGCGCTGGTGCACGATCTCGGGCTCGACCAGCCCTTCTGGGTCCAGTTCGCCGAATTCGTCGCCAATGCGGTGCAGGGGCAGTTCGGCCTGTCCTATCGCCTGTCGCGCCCGGTGGCGGAGCTGATCGGCGAACGCGCGCCGGCGACACTGGAACTCGCCTTCTGCGCGGCGACACTGGCGCTGATCATCGGCGTGCCGATGGGTGTCTATACCGGCCTGTATCGCCATTCCTGGCTGTCGCGCTTCTTCCTGACCTTCTCCCTGGTGGGCGTGTCGCTGCCGACCTTCCTGATCGGCATCCTGCTGATCCTGGTCTTCGCGGTCTGGCTTGGCTGGCTGCCGTCCTTCGGGCGGGGGGACACGGTGCAGATCGGCTGGTGGTCCACCGGCTTCCTGACCTGGTCGGGGATCAAGGCGCTGGTGCTGCCCTCGATCACGCTGGGCCTGTTCCAGCTCACGCTGATCATGCGCCTGGTGCGCGCGGAGATGCTGGAGGTGCTGCGGACCGACTACATCAAGTTCGCCCGCGCGCGCGGCCTGCCCAATCGCGCCGTGCATTTCGGCCACGCCTTGAAGAACACGCTGGTGCCGGTCATCACAATCGTCGGGCTGCAACTTGGCGCCATCATCGCCTTCGCCATCGTCACCGAGACGGTGTTCCAGTGGCCGGGCATGGGCCTGTTGTTCATCCAGTCCGTCGGCGCAGCCGACATTCCCGTGATGAGCGCCTATCTGCTGCTGATCGCGCTGGTCTTCGTGACGATCAACCTGATCGTCGACCTGCTGTACTACGCCGTCGATCCACGGTTGCGCATCGGGCGCGGCAAGGGGGGGCACTGACATGTCCGGTGCCGTCTCGCGGTTCCTTGATTCCGACCTGTGGTGGTCGTTCAAGCGGTCCCCCGTCACGGTGGTCTCGGCCATCGTGGCGGCGGTCTGCATCCTCGGCGCGGTGCTCGCGCCGCTGATCGCGCCGCATAATCCCTTCGACCTCGCCTCCCTGAACCTGATCGACGCCTTCAAGCCGCCGGCCTGGGACGAGGAGGGTGTGGGCGAATACCTGCTCGGCACGGATGACCAGGGGCGCGACGTACTCTCGGCCATCATGTACGGGGCGCGGGTGTCGCTGCTGGTCGGGCTTTCGGCCACGCTGTTCGCGACGCTGCTCGGCGTCACGCTTGGCCTGATCGCCGGTTATGTCGGCGGCGCGGTGGACAGCCTGCTGATGCGCATCTGCGACATCCAGCTGACCTTCCCCTCGATCCTGGTCGCCCTGCTGGTCGATGGCATCGTGCGCGCGGTGCTGCCACGGGAAGTGCATGACCAGATCGCGCTGTTCGTCGTCATCTTCGCCATCGGCATCAGCGAATGGCCGAAATTCGCCCGCACCGTGCGCGGATCGACATTGGTCGAACGCAACAAGGAATACGTCCAGGCCGCCCGCGTCATCGGCGTGCCCAAGGCGCGCATCATGGTCAGCCATGTGCTGCCCAACGTGGTGGGGCCGGTGCTGGTGGTGGCCACGCTGAACCTCGGCCTCGCCATCCTGTCGGAGGCGACGCTGTCCTTCCTTGGCGTCGGCGTGCCGCCGACCCAGCCCTCGCTCGGCACGCTGATCAGGATCGGCAACGACTTCCTATTCTCCGGTGAGTGGTGGATCACGATCTTCCCCGGCGTCGCGCTGATCGCCATGGTGCTGTCCGTCAACCTGCTGGGCGATTGGCTGCGCGACGCCCTCAATCCGAAGCTGCGCTGATGTCGAATTCTGCTCCCCTGCTGCAGGTGAAGAACCTGCGCGTCGAATTTCCCACGCGGCGCGGCACGCTGGTCGCCCTCGACGACGTGTCCTTCGACATCGCGCCCGGCGAGGTGCTGGGTGTCGTAGGCGAATCCGGCGCCGGCAAGTCGATGACGGGTGCCGCCATCATCGGCCTGCTGGAACCGCCCGGGCGCATCGCGCGCGGCGAGATCCTGCTGGACGGCAGGCGCATCGACAATCTGCGCTACGAACAGATGCGCCGCATCCGCGGCAAGGAGATCGGCGCGATCTTCCAGGACCCGCTGACCACGCTGAACCCGCTCTACACGGTCGGGCGGCAGTTGGTGGAAACCATGACCACCCACCTGCCGATCAACCCGGCCGAGGCCCGCAAGCGAGCGATCGGTTGGCTGGAGATGGTGGGCATCCCGGCCGCCGCGCAGCGCATCGACAGCTACCCGCATGAATTTTCCGGCGGCATGCGCCAGCGCGTGGTGATCGCGCTCGCGTTGTGTGCCGAACCACGGCTGATCGTGGCGGATGAACCGACCACGGCGCTCGACGTGTCGATCCAGGCGCAGGTCATCGCGCTGCTGAAGACGCTGGCGCGGGAGAAGGGCACGGCGATGATGCTCGTCACCCACGACATGGGCGTGATCGCCGAGACCGCCGACCGCGTCGCCGTCATGTATGCTGGCCGCATCGCCGAGATCGGCCCGGTGCGGGAAGTGGTGAAGCACGCCAACCATCCCTATTCGGCTGGCCTCATGGCCTCGATCCCGCCCTTGGATCGCCGCGTGGCGCGCCTCGCGCAGATCGACGGCGCCATGCCGCGGCTATCGGCCATCCCGCAGGGCTGCGCCTACAACCCGCGCTGCCCGCAGGTCTTCGACAAGTGCCGCGCGTTGCGGCCCGACCTCATCAATGCCGGCACCACCCGCGCCGCCTGCTGGCTGTTCGATACGGAGGACGCCCGTGGCTGACGCGACGCCGATGTTCGAGGCGCGCGACCTGGCGCGCCATTTCGATGTCTCCCGGCCCCTGCTGCAGCGGCTGGTGACGCGGGAGGGTAAGCGCACGCTGCGCGCGGTCGATGGCATTTCCTTCTCGATCCCGAAGGGCACGACGCTGTCGCTGGTGGGTGAATCCGGCTGCGGCAAATCCACCGTCGCGCGCCTGTCGGTCGGGCTGTATGGACCCTCCGCCGGGTCCGTGCATTTCGACGGCCGCGACCTCGCCGAAGCGCGCGCCATGGCGGACCAGCGTCGGCGCATGCAGATGATCTTCCAGGATCCCTACGCTTCGCTGAACCCGCGCTGGCGCGTGGCGGACATCATCGCCGAGCCGATCCGCGCCTTCAGGCTGGTGTCGTCGCGGGGCGAGCAGGAGAACCGCGTCGCCGAGCTGCTGACCCAGGTCGGGCTGTCGCCGCTGGACGGCCAGAAATTCCCGCATGAGTTCTCGGGCGGGCAGCGCCAGCGCATCTCCATCGCCCGCGCCCTGTCCTCCAACCCGGAATTCCTGGTCTGCGACGAACCCACCTCGGCGCTCGACGTCTCGGTGCAGGCGCAGATCCTGAACCTGATGAAAGAACTCCAGCAGCGGCTGGGGCTGACCTTCCTGTTCATCAGCCACAACCTCGCCGTGGTGCGCCAGGTCAGCGACCGGATCGGGGTGATGTATCTCGGACGGTTGGCGGAACTCGCCCCGGCCGAGACGCTGTTCCGCACCCCGCGCCACCCCTATACGCGCGCGCTCATGGAAGCGATCCCGGACCTCGACATGACCGGGCGCGAGCGCATCCCCGTGGGCGGGGAGGTGCCTTCGCCGATCACCCCGCCTTCGGGTTGCGCGTTCCATCCGCGCTGCCCGCTCGCCAATGATCGCTGCAAGCGGGAGAGGCCGGAGTTGAAGGCTGCGGGGGATGCGCTGGTCGCCTGCCATGCGGTCGAAGAAGGCCGCGACGATGCCATGCCGATGCCGGCGATCGCTCGGGCGGCAGCCTGAGGGCGGGGAGGGGTGCCGGCCCTCCCCGGAACCCCAACTCCACCACGGGTGCCCATTCACGGTGCTTTGGCAACGCGAATGGGCCTCGCATAGGCCCGGGCCTTTGGAAACCGTCACCTGCCCTCGGTGGAAGACGGTGCTGGAAACGGGCGGCGTGTTTCTGATATGTTCTCCGCATCGCGGAGCCGAGCCGTGCGTGGCGCCCGGATAAAGGCTTAAAAGCCTAAAATCGTAAAATCCTAAAGTGCGGCATATCAATAGTTTAGGGGCGATACGGCACCACCGCCACCGCGTTGAACGGCGATCCGTCCACCAGCCGCGTGGACCAGGCGAGGTAGACCACGGTGCGCTGCTCCTCATCCAGGAAGCGGTGCACCCGCGTCTCCTTGAAGAATAGCGAGGTGTTGCTCTCATAGACCTGCTCGCCGCGTTCGCCGCGGCGCGCACCGTCAGCGACACGCACCTCCCCGGTGGCGACGCAGGTCAGGGAAAAGCGCCCCGGATCCTCGGCGAGGCCCACCATGCCCGACACGCCACCGGTGCGCGCCTGGCTGATGTAGCAGGACACGCCCGAGACCTCCGGGTCATTGAAGCGCTCCACCACGACGCGATGACTGCGCGTCAGTCCGAGATTGGTCAGCGCGGTGTTCACATAGCCGATCTGGCGGGTTTCCTCGGCCCGCGCGGGCATCGCGAGGAGGAGCAGGGCGAGGAATGCGCTTCGGGTCATGGGTCTCTCCGTCTCTCGCCGGCGATAACGCGCGGGTCTGCGATCAGTCACCGATCGCGACACCTTCCCGTCGCGGATCGGCGCCGCCGAGCAGCCCGTCCGGCGTCACACGGATGATCTGCAGGCCGGAATTCATCACCCCGACATTCACCTGGTGCCCCAGCGCGCGCAGCGCCGGGGCAAGCGTCATGGCCGGGGTGTCGGCCTCAAGATCGACGGACCCGCCGAGCGTGCCGATATGCGGCAGCGCCGCTGCCTCCTGCGGCGTCATGCCCCAATCGAGCAGCGCCACCAGCGACTGTGCGACATAAAGGATGATGCGTGCCCCGCCCGGCGACCCGGTCACCGCATGCAGCCGGCCCTCGCCATCCAGCACGATGCTGGGCGACATCGAGGATCGCGGCCGCTTGCCGCCCTCGACGCGGTTGGCGATGGGCCGCCCATCGCGCTCCGGCGCGAAGGAGAAATCGGTCAGCTCGTTGTTCAGCACAAAGCCGCGCACCATGACGCGCGCGCCGAACAGCGCCTCGATCGTCGTGGTCATGGAGACGGCGTTGCCGTCCGCATCGACAATCGAGACATGGCTGGTGCCGGCCTCGAAATCCTGCATCTGCGGGGCGAGCATCGTCTCGCGCCAGGGCGGGTTGCCGGGGCGGGGCGCCGCAACGGCGCGGTCGCGATCGATCGCCTGCGCGCGCGCCGTGAGGTATCCCGGGTCGGTCAGGCCGCGCGTGGGCACCGAGACGAAATCCGGGTCGGCGACATAGGCGTTGCGATCGGCGAAAGCGAGCCGTCCGGCCTCGCCCAGCAGATGCGCCGCCTCGGTGCCATGCGGATCGAGCCGCGCCATGTCGAAATGCCCGAGCAGCCCCAGGATCTGCGCCACCGCGATGCCACCCGAGGAGGGCGGCGGAAAGCCGCAGACGCGATACCGACGATAGGGCGTGCAGACCGCGTCCCGCCGGCGGGGCGCATAGGTGGACAGATCGGTCGCCGCCAGGGCCCCGGGATTCGTGGGATGGCCGGTGACGGCGGCGACGATGGCGTCGGCGACCGGGCCGTTCGCGAGGGCCTGCGCGCCCTGTTCGGCGATGGCGCGCAGCGTCTCCGCCAGCACCGGGTTGCGCAGGCGATGCCCGGCGGGCAGTGGGCTGCCCTGGTCGGAAAAGAAGTACGCCGCCGCCCCCGGGTCGCGGCGCAGCATGCCGGCGTCGGAAGCGATGTCGCGCGCCAGCCGTTCGCTGATCGGGAACCCCTCCTCGGCGAGGCGGATGGCGGGTGTGAACAGCTGCGGCCAGGGCAGGCGGCCATGCTCGCGATGCGCGGCTTCCAGCATCGCGACGGTGCCGGGCACGCCCACCGATCGGCCACCGACGACGGCCTCCATGAAGGGCATCGGACGGCCGTCGCGCAGGAACAGGCCGGGGGTCGCGGCGGCTGGTGCGGCCTCTCGCCCGTCCCAGGCCGAGAGCCGCCCGCTGCCGGCCTGGAAGTGCAGCAGCAAGGCACCGCCGCCGATGCCGGAGGATTGCGGCTCGACCAGGGTGAGGACCATCTGCACCGCGATCGCGGCATCGACGGCGCTGCCCCCCTCACGCAGCACCTCGGCCCCGGCCGCGGCCGCGAGCGGATGGCCCGCGGCGACCATGAAGCGGCGTGCCGGCGCCTGCGCCGCGGCGGCGCTGGTGAGAAGGAGGAGCAGGAGGATGGCGCGGCGCAGGATCATCGCGGCAGGATAGCGCGATGCAGGATTTCGGCGAACGGACACGACGGCTGCTGCGCGGGCGGCGGGCCGAGGCCTCCGGGCGCGATGCGGAGGACATTGCGGCGGCGGCCCTGGCCCGTGAGGGCTGGGCGGTGCTGGCGCGCCGCGCCCGCACGCCGGCGGGTGAGATCGACCTGGTGGCGGAACGCGACGGCTTGCTCGCCTTCGTCGAGGTGAAGGCCCGGCCCTCGCTGTCCGAGGCCGCCTTCGCGCTCGGCGCGCGCCAGCGGGCGCGGCTGGTCGCGGCGGCCGAATGCTGGATCGCGGCGAATCCTGGCCATGGAGCGGCGGGGATGCGCTTTGACGTGGTGATCGTGGCCGCCGACGGGACCGCGCGGCGGATCGCGGATGCGTTCCGATTGGGTGATTAGGCGACCGCCGCGCGCCCCGGCATGCGGTGGCGGAAGGCCAGGGCCTCAGCGACATGCGCGCGGCGGATGTCGGCACTTCCCGCGAGGTCCGCGATGCTGCGCGCGACGCGCAGCGTACGCACATGCGCGCGGGATGACAGGCGCAGCCGCGTCGCGGCGGTCTCGACCAGTTTCTCGGCTTCCGGGTCGAGCAGCGGCATCAGGTGGCCGATCTCAGCCTCGGCGTTGTTGCGCGGACCGTCATCGCCCCATCGGGCGCGCTGCGCGTCGCGCGCGGCCTGCACGCGCGCGGCGACGGTGGCGCTTGTTTCGCCCGCAGGCGCGCGCGTCAGTTCCGCCGCAGGGATCGGCATGACCTCGATGGTCAGGTCCATGCGATCGAGCAGCGGACCTGACAGCCGGCCCTGGTAGTCCTCCCCGCAGCGCGGCGCGCGCCCGCATTCGCGGCTCGCCTGGCCGAGATAGCCGCAGCGGCAGGGGTTCATCGCCGCGATGCACTGGAAGCGGGCAGGGTAGGTGACATGGGCCTGGGCGCGGCTGATGGTGGTGCGCCCGGTCTCCATCGGCTGGCGCAGGGCCTCCAGCGCAGGGCGCGGGAATTCGGGCCATTCGTCGAGGAACAACACGCCGCGATGGGCAAGGCTGATCTCGCCGGGCCTCGCCCGATTGCCGCCGCCGATCAGCGCGGGCATCGAAGCCGAATGATGTGGCTCGCGGAAGGGCGGGCGCATCACCAACCGCCCACCTTCCAGCATGCCGGCGATGGAATGCACCAGCGAGACTTCCAGCGCCTCGGCCGGTGAAAGGTCCGGCAGCAGGCCCGGCAGGCGCGCGGCGAGCATCGACTTTCCCGCGCCTGGTGGACCGACGAGCAAGAAGGCTGGCAGGCCCGGCGCGATCTGCACCTGCACCTCGACGGGCACGGGGTCGATGCCGGCGAAGGCGAAGGTGGCGATGCGGGCGATGGTCATGGCGTCGCGCCAGGGTGGCGCGACGGCGCATGAAAATCAACTCACGGGGGATTATCCACCCGAGGCAATCGCGGCCACCCGCATCAGCCGCCGGAAATTGCCCGACCACAGCAGGTCGATCTCGCGCGCGCCGTAGCCACGGCGATGCAGTTCCGCCGTCAGGTTCATCGTCTGCGACGCATCCGCCCAGCCCGGAATGCCGCCGCCGCCGTCAAAGTCGGATGACAGCCCGACATGGTCGATGCCGATTCGCGCCACGGCGTAATCGACGTGATCCACCATGTCCGACACCGTCGCCGGCGACTTGCCGCCCGGCGGCGCGGCACGCAGGAAGGAATCGAGCGCGGTGATCTGCACGAGGCCCCCCGTCGCGCGCAGCATGTCGAGCTGTTCATCATCAAGGTTGCGCGGATGGTCGCATAGCGCGCGGCAGCAGGAATGCGTCGCCACCACCGGCACGCGCGACAATTCCGCCGCCTGCATCATCGACGACTTGGCGCTGTGCGAAACGTCCACCAGCAGGCCGATCCGGTTCATCTCGCGGATCGCATCGCGCCCGAGCGTGGACAGCCCGCCATGCTCTACCGCGCCGTCGCCGAGATCAGGCTTCGGCCGCGCCGCATCGGCGAGGTCGTTGTGCCCGTCATGCGTCAGCGTCAGGTAGATCGCACCAAGGTCGCGCCACAGCTTCAGGCGCGACAGGTCGCGCGCCAGCGCATTGCCGTTCTCGACCGCGCTGAGCACGGCGAGCGCACCGGCGGCATGCGCGGCTTCCATCTCCGCGGCCGTCGCGCAGAAATGGCGCGTCGTGCCGTTCGCGCGGGTGCGGATGTGGCGCAGCATCGCCTCGGCCCGCGCGGCAGCGGCGGCGAGACCTTCCGCATCACGCTTGCCTTGCGGCGTATAGGCGATAAACACCGCGGCTCTCAGCCCGCCGCGCTGCATCTTCGGGAAGTCGACGCGGCGATCTGTCTCGGTCGTGGCGTCCGGCGGTTCCGGCCAGCGGATGTCGATATGCGTGTCGAGCGTCAGCGTGGCGCCATGGATCATGTCGTTCATGCTGAGGCCCACCCCGTCAGGAAGCGTTCGAGCAGTGTGCCGATCTTCTCGACATTGTAGCCACCCTCCTGCGTGATCGCGGTCGGGATCTTCAGCCCGCCGATCATGGCACCCGCCTTGGCGAAACCATCCTCGGTGACGGCGAGCGCGCCGAGCGGTTCGTCCTTCGAGGCATCGAAGCCGAGCGGTACCACCAGCGCATCCGGCTTGAAGTCCCGGATGGCGGCGAGCGCATAGCGCAGCGCGTCGAGCCAGCCGTCATCCGGTGTGCCGAAGGCGAGCGGCAGGTTCATGTTCCGCCCATCGCCCGCGCCCGCGCCGCGTTCGGCGGTGCGACCGACGAACCACGGGTAGTAGTTGTCCGGATCGCCGTGGATCGAAATGGTGAGCACGTCGCCGCGCTCCCAGAAGATCCCCTGCGTGCCGTTGCCATGATGGCTGTCGATGTCGAGCACGGCGACGCGGCCCGCACCTGCATCGCGCAGCGCCTGCGCCGCGAGCGCGGCATTGTTGACGTAGCAATGCCCGCCGGCTCGCGCGGCATAGGCGTGATGCCCCGGCGGGCGGCACAGCGCATAGGCGGTGCGGCCTTGGGCGGCCTCGGCCGCCGCGGCCAGAGCGCAGGATGCCGCACCCTGGATCGCCGCCCAGGACCCCGGCCCGATCGGGCAGGCGGTATCCGCGGTGTACCAGCCCGTCCTGCCGATGATGTTCGCACCCGCTCGTCCACCCTGGGCGAGCATCTCCGGCGCGGCATGGATGTTCGCGACGACCTCGGGGCCGGGTTCGGCAAGCTTCGCCCAATCCGTCGCGGCCGTAGCGAGGAAGTTGAGATAGTCGGGCGCATGGACCGCCTCCATCGCCCGCGCCGCCAGCGGCGGCGGTGTCTCAGGCGACAGGCCAAGCCGGTGCAAGGCGCCTTCGAGGGCCGCGGCGCGTGCCGGGATCTCGAAATTGCGGCGCACCTGGCCGCGCTGGAGGAAGAAGGTCGGTGTGTGACCTGCCTGATCGGGATGCGCGAAGGTCTTCATGATGATGCGAGGCTAGGCAGCGATGCCGGGCTTGTCCACGCAGCCTCCAGGGGGGCACCTTGTCCGGGCTTGCCCCGGGGGGATAGCCTCATCGGGCAATCCTGGGAGATTTCACGATGGCCCTTTCGCGCCGCGGCCTGATCGCCGCCGCTGCCACCGGCCCTGTGCTGATGCGCGCGTCCGATGCCCTGGCGCAGGGCGTGGCGCCGCGCCGCGGCGGGACGTTGCAGATGATGCTGACGCCGGAGCCGCCGGTGATCCAGATCGGCGTGAACCAGCAGGGGCCGACGCTTGTTGCCGCGCCGAAGATCTTCCAGGGCCTGGTGACATTCTCGAGGACGCTCGAAGCCGAACCGCTGCTGGCGAAGTCGTGGACGATCAGCTCCGACGGCAAGGAGTACGTCTTCAACCTGCAGCAGGGCGCGAAGTGGCATGACGGCCAGCCCTTCACAGCGGATGACGTCGTCTTCTCGATCATGAAGTTCCATATGGAACTTTCACCGCGCGCCCGGGCGATCTTCCAGCTGATCGAGACCTGCGAGGCGACCGACCCGAACACAGTTCGCATCGTGCTGAAGCAGGCCTTCCAGCCCTTCATGCTGATGTTCGACGTGACGGCGGCGGCGATGGTGCCGAAGCACCTGTTCGACGGGCGCGATTATCGCACCGCGCCGGCGGTGCAGGCCCCGGTCGGCACCGGCCCCTTCAAGTTCACCGAATGGCAGCGCGGCAACTTCATCCGGCTCGACCGCTTCGCGGATTACTGGAAGCCGGGCCAGCCTTACCTCGACACCATCATCTACCGCATCATCCCCGACAGCCAGAGCCGCCGCCTCGCGCTCGAATCGGGGCAGGTGCTGATGAGCCAGACCAACGACATCGAGCCCTTCGATGTTCCACAGCTCCGCCAACGGCCGAACCTCGAGGTCAGCACCGATGGCTGGCAGTATTTCTCGCCGCTGTCCTGGATCGAGCTGAACCATCGCGTGAAGCCGCTCGACGACGCCCGCGTGCGTCGCGCGATGTCCATGGCGATCGACCGCAACTTCATCGTCAACCGGCTGTGGTTCGGCGTGGGCAAGGCGGCGACCGGGCCGGTCGCGTCCACCACCCGCTTCTACGACGCCAATGCGAAGCTCGCGGCCTTCAACGTGCAGCAGGCCAATGCGCTGCTCGACCAGGCGGGCCTTCCGCGCAATGCGCAGGGCGTGCGCTTCACGCTGAAGCATATCCCGCTGCCTTATGGCGAGATCTGGACGCGCCTGTCGGAATACCTGCGCCAGGCGATGCGCCAGATTGGCGTCGCGCTGGAGCTGGAAAGCACCGATGCCGGGTCCTGGGCGCGGCGCGTCGGCAATTGGGAATACGAGACGACGATCAACTTCGTTTATCAGTTCGGCGACCCGACGCTTGGCGTGGAGCGGACCTATGTCTCCTCGAACATCCAGCGGGTGACGTTCACCAATACGGGCGGCTATTCTAACCCGCAGGTGGATGCGCTGTTCCAGCAGGCGCGTTCCGCGGCGGCGGCGGCCGAGCGCCAGCGCGCCTTCAGCGATGTGCAGAAGATCCTGGTCGAGGACGTGCCGCAGATCTGGCTGATGGAACTGTCCTTCCCCACAATCTACGACAAAAAGGTGAACAACGTCATTACCTCGGGCCTTGGCGTGCACAAGTCCTTCGACGACGTCTTCATCGCCGGCTGACGGATGGAGCTATCGCGGCTGCCCGGCTTTCTGCTGCGGCGCGGGATCAAGGCGGCGATCGTGGTCATCGCGATCGTCGTCTGCAACTTCTTCCTAATCCACGCCGCGCCGGGGGACCCGGCGAGCGTCATCGCCGGCCAATCCGGGGCGGCGGATGAACGCTTCCTCGCGCAGTTGCGGGAACAGTTCGGGCTCGACAGGCCGCTCTATGAGCAGCTCTGGATTTATCTCAAGGGCGTGCTCACGCTCGATCTCGGATTCAGCCACCGGCAGCAGCAGCCGGTCTGGAAGCTGATCAGCGAACGCCTGCCGGCGACGCTGCTGCTGACGGGCGCGGCCTTCGTCTTCGCCGTGGCCGCCGGTGTCACGCTCGGCACGCTGGCGGCGCGGCGCGTCGGCACCTGGGCGGATTCCATCATCACCGTCATCGCGCTGACCTTCTATGCGACACCGCTGTTCTGGGTCGGGCTGATGCTGGTGTTGTTCTTCTCGGTCTGGCTGGAATGGCTGCCGAGCTTCGGCATGGCGACCGTCGGTGTCGATCTGTATGGCATCGATGCGGTGCTGGATGTTGGCAAGCACCTGATCCTGCCGGCGGCGACACTTGGGCTGTTCTACCTGGCCGTCTATGCGCGGCTGACGCGCGCGACGATGCTGGAGGTGGCCGACCAGGATTTCGTCAAGACGGCGCGGGCCAAGGGCGTGCCGGAAGGGCAGGTCGTGCGGCGGCATGTGCTGCGCAACGCGCTGCTGCCGGTGATCACCTTCGCGGGTATCCAGGCGGGGCAGTTGATCGGCGGGTCCATCCTGGTCGAGACCGTCTTCGCCTGGCCCGGCATCGGTCGGCTCGCCTTCGATGCGCTGCTGGCGCGGGATTATGCGGTGCTGCTCGGCGTCTTCTTCTGCACATCGGTGATGGTGGTGCTGTTCAATCTCGTGACCGACCTGCTCTATGCCATCGTCGATCCGCGGGTGGAGGTCGAGGGATGAGCGATTTCTGGCGACGCTTTCGCCGCAACCGCGGCGCCGTGGTGGGGCTGGTCATCCTTCTGCTCGTCTTCGCAGTGGCGATCTTCGCCTCGGTGCTGTTCCCCGGGAGCCCATGGGACATGGCGACCGCGCCCTTCGTGCCGCCGGGCGAGGATGGCATGCTGCTCGGGTCGGATAGCCTTGGGCGCGACGTGGCTGCGGGGATCGCGCATGGGGCGCGGATTTCGCTGATGGTGGGGGCGGTCTCGACGGTCGCGGCGCTGTGCATCGGCGTGACGCTCGGCGCGATCGCGGGGTATCTCGGCGGCGTCGTGGATGACGCGGTGATGCGGTTCACCGAATTCTTCCAGACCATTCCCTCCTTCGTCTTCGCCATCCTGCTGGTTGCGATCTTCACACCGTCGATCGTCTCGGTGGTCTTCGCGATCGCGGTCGTGTCCTGGCCGCCGGTCGCACGGGTGGTGCGGGCGGAGTTCCTGTCCCTGCGATCCCGCGAGTTCGTCCAGGCGGCGGAAGTGCTGGGCAAGTCGCGCGTCGCCATCGTGGTGACGGATATCCTGCCCAATGCGCTCTCGCCCATCGTGGTGCTGTCGTCGCTGATGGTGGCCTCGGCGATCCTGCTGGAGAGCGCGCTGTCCTTCCTCGGCCTCGGCGATCCGAACCTGATGACCTGGGGTTTCCTGATCGGATCGGGTCGGTCGGTGATTCGGCTCGCCTGGTGGATGTCGGTGTTTCCTGGCCTCGCGATCTTCGTCACCGTCCTGGCGCTGAACCTGGTGGGTGAGGGGCTGTCCGACGCGTTGAACCCGCGGCTCGCCCGCCAACGCGGAGGCGCGGCATGAGCCTGCTGACCGTCGAGGGCTTGACCGTCGCCCTGCCGCCCGGCGGCGACCGCCCGTATGCCGTGGAAGATATCACCCTGTCGGTGAATACCGGCGAGATCGTCTGCGTCGTCGGCGAATCCGGCTCGGGCAAGTCGATCACCGCAAATGCGGTGATGGGATTGTTGCCGAAGGGATTGCCTGTGCGCAGCGGGCGCATCGCCTTCGAGGGGAAAGACTTGCTCGGCCTCGGCTCAGAGGCAATGCGCCGGCTGCGTGGCGATCGCCTCGCGATGATCTTCCAGGAACCGATGACGGCGCTGAACCCCGTCATGCGCGTCGGCGAGCAGATCGCCGAAGCGATGCGCGTGCACGGCGCCGGCGGTGACGCAGCGCGGCGCGTGCCGGAACTGCTGGCGGCGGTGAACCTGCCCGATCCGGCGGCGACGGCGCGCTCCTATCCGTTCCGGCTGTCCGGCGGGCAGCGGCAGCGCGTGATGATCGCGATGGCGCTGGCGCTGGAACCCTCGCTGCTGATCGCGGATGAACCCACCACCGCGCTCGACGTCACGACGCAGATGCAGATCCTGCGGCTGATCCGCGAGATCCAATCGCGGCGCGGCACCGGCGTGATGTTCATCACGCATGATTTCGGTGTGGTGGCGGAGATCGCGGATCGTGTCGCCGTGATGCAGAAAGGGCGCATCGTCGAACAAGGCTCGGCGGCCGAGGTGCTGAACAACCCGCAGCACCCCTACACCCGCGCGCTCATCGCCGCGGTGCCGCATGGCTCGCCTTCGACCGCCGCGGCCTCCACCGAGCCGCTGGTGCTGGAGGCGAAGGGCGTCGAGAAGACCTATCGCCGTCCCGGCGGCTGGTTCGGCCCGAAGCCGGTCGTGCGAGCTGTCCACGACGCCGATTTCATCCTGCGCAAAGGCGAGACGCTGGGCCTGGTCGGTGAATCCGGCTCGGGTAAATCGACGCTGGCGCGCTGCGTCGTGAAGCTGGTGGAACCGGAGAAGGGCGAGATCATCTTCGAGGGTGAGGATTTGCGTCCACTCTCGCGCGGCGCCTGGAAGCCCTTCCGCAAGCGCATCCAGATGGTCTTCCAGGATCCCTTCGCTTCGCTGAACCCGCGTCGGCGCGTCGGCGACATCATCGCGGAGGGGCCGGTCACTCACGGCGTCGAACGGAGCGCGGCGCTGGCCCGCGCGCGCGACCTGCTGCGGCTGGTGCAACTCGATCCCGGCGCGATCGACCGCTATCCGCACGAATTCTCCGGCGGACAGCGGCAACGCATCGGCATCGCCCGCGCACTGGCAATGGAACCGGAATTGCTGATCGCGGATGAACCGGTCTCCGCACTCGACGTGTCGGTGCAGGCGCAGGTGCTGGGCCTGCTCGCCGATATCCGTGCGCGGCTTGGGCTGACCATGCTGTTCATCACCCATGACCTGCGGGTCGCGGCGCAGATATGCGACCGCATCGCCGTGATGCAGCGTGGCGCGATCGTTGAGCAGGGCCCCACGGCCGAGGTGTTCGGCAATCCGCAGCACGCCTATACACGGCAATTGCTGGACAGCATTCCGGGCCGATCCTGGACGCCGCCCGTCATCGCCGCCTGAGGAAACGACCATGACCGACACGCTCGACCCCGGCGCGCGCCGCGCGATCCTGGAGGCGGTGGACGCGCTGCGCGACGACGCCGTGCGGACGCTGGAGGCGCTGGTGCGCTGCCGCTCGACGCTCGGCAACGAGGCGTCGGCGCTGAACGAGATGGCGCGCATCTACGAAGGTCTGGGCCTGACGCCGCGGTGCGTGCCGACGGTGCCGGGGGAATTGGCATCGCATCCGGGCTTCTCACCGCCGCTGGTGTCCTATGAAGGGCGCGACAACGTCGTCGCTGTCCACATGCCGCGTGAGCGCAAGGGGCGAAGCCTCGCGCTGCAGGGCCACGTTGATGTTGTGCCCGAAGGGGCAGCCGACATGTGGGAGACGCCGCCCTACCAACCCGCCATCCGCGGCGGGCGCATGTATGGCCGTGGTGCCGGCGACATGAAGGCGGGCATCGTCTCCTACGTCTCCGCCTTCAAGGCGCTGCGCCTCGCCGGGCTGCAGCCGGCCGCCGAGGTGCAGATGCAGTCGGTGATCGAGGAGGAATGCACCGGCAATGGCGCACTTGCCGCCATGCTGGCACTGCCGAGGACCGATGCGGTGATCATCCCCGAGCCCGGCCCCGGCCTGCCGGCGATGTATTCCGCCGAGGTCGGCGTGGTCTGGGCCTGGGTGACGGTTTCGGGCCGTCCCGCGCATGTGCGCGACATGCAGGCGGGCCTCAACGCCATTAAGGCCGCCAACGCCATTGCGGCGCGTTTCGACGACTACCAGGCCGAGATGAACAGGGCGGAACGCATCCACGCCTCCTTCCGCGGCGTGAATCATCCGGTCAACGTCAATTTCGGCACCATCGAGGGGGGCGAGTGGAATTCCTCCGTGCCGACGCGCGCGCGCATCGGCATGCGTGTCGGCGTGATGATGGGCTACACCGCCGCGCAGACGAAGGCTGACATCGAGCGCCTGGTGGCCGAGGCCGCCGCCGATCCGGCGCTGAAGGGCGCGACGGTGAAGCTGGAGTTCAAGGGCTTCATGGCCGACCCCTGCGTCTTCGACATGAACGCGCCGATCGTGACCATGGCCAAGGGCCACTTCGCCGACGTCTCCGGCGGCTTCCTGCGCGACTACCCGGCGACGGGGCTGACCGATGGGCGCTTCTTCACGCTCTACCAGGACACGCCGGTCGCCTGCTTCGGTCCCGACGCGCAGGAGATCCACGGCATCGACGAAAGCGTCGGGCTTGATTCCATGCACGACATCACGCGCACCATCGCGCTGACCATGGCCGAATGGTGCGGTGTGGAGAAAGTCGCATGAGCCTTCCATTCTCCGCCGACCGCTTCTGGGACAGCCTGGGGCAGATGGCGCGCATCGGTGCGACGTCCGATGGCGGAGTGAAGCGCCTGGCCCTGTCATCGGAGGATGCGGCGGCCCGGGCGCTGCTGCGGGACTGCGCGATCGCGGCCGGATGCACCGTCACCGTCGATCGGCTCGGCAACATGCATTGCACCTATGCCGGCACCGATCCGGTCGCAGCGCCCGTCGCGATCGGCAGCCATCTCGACAGCGTGCCGACCGGCGGGAAGTACGATGGTCCCTATGGCGTGCTGCTCGGCCTCGAGATCGTGCGTGCGCTGCATGAAGCCGGCCGCCGCACGCGTGCGGCGATCACCGTGGTGAACTGGACGAATGAGGAGGGCTCCCGCTTCAGCCCGGCCATGTCGGCGAGCGGCGGCGCGATGGGCGTGATCGAGGAAGCCAAGGTCCTCGCCGCGCCGGACAACTTCGATCCCGCGATCACCTTTGGCGATGCGCTGAACGCCATCGGCTGGGCCGGCACCGCGGATCCCGCCGTTGCGCGCAGTTTCGCGGCCTATTTCGAAGCCCATATCGAACAGGGCCCGATCCTGGAACGCGAGGGCATCCCCATCGGCATCGTCACCCACTGCATCGGCGTCGAGCAGTGGGATGTCATCGTCACCGGCACGGATGGCCATGTCGGCTATCCCATGGCAGGCCGGAAGGATGCGCTCGCGGCGGCGTCCGAACTCATCCTCGCGCTGGAGCGCACCGCCGTCGAGACCGGCGGGATGGCCACTGCGACGCGCATCGCGTTGCAGCCCGATGCGCGCGGGAACATTCCATCCCTTGTGCGGGTCGCCGCGAACATCCGTCACCCCGATGCGGACGGCAACACCCGCATGGAGGCGACCTTCCGCCGGGCCGTCGCTGAAGTCGCCGCGCGGCGTGGCGTTCAGGTGGATATCCAGCGCGTCGGCGGCTATCCGCGCGTGCCCTTCGCGCCCAAGCTGCTCGATGCCCTGCGCCGCGCCGCCGATGGCGCGCAGTTGAAGCATCGCGACATGCCCGGTCCGATCCCGCAGGACGCGCTGCATGTCGGCATCGTCGTGCCCTCGGCGCTGATGTTCATTCCCTGCCATGGCGGTGTCAGCCATCATCCGTCGGAGAGCATCTCACGCGAATGGTGCGCCGCGGGGTTGGCGGCGATGGGACCCGCGGTGATCGAAGCGGCAGGAGGCCTCGCATGACCAATGTTCCGTTGTCCGGGCAGCGCCTCTGGGACAGCCTGATGGCGATGGCGAAGATTGGCGGCACCGCGAAGGGCGGGTGCAACCGCCAGACGCTGACCGATCTCGATTCCGAAGGTCGCCATCTGCTGCAACGCTGGGCCGAGGCCGCGGGCTGCACGCTGACCGTCGATCGCCTGGGCAACATGCTGCTGACGCGCCCCGGCCGCGATCCGTCGCGCAAGCCGGTCGCCTTCGGCAGCCATCTGGATACCCAGCCGACGGGTGGGAAGTTCGACGGCGTGCTCGGCGTGCTTGCCGGCCTCGAGGTGATGCGCGCAGTGCATGAGGCCGGCATCGAGACCGAGGCGCCGCTCATGCTCGTCAACTGGACGAACGAGGAAGGCGCGCGCTTCGCTCCGCCCATGATGGGCAGCGGCGCGGCGATGGGCATCTTCACCGAGGCGGAGATCCTCGCCAAGCAGGACCCCGAGGGCAAGGTCTTCGGCGAGGAACTGGCCCGCATCGGCTGGCAGGGCGAGGCCGACCCGGGCGCGTTGCGCGACCTCGGCGCCTACATCGAACTGCATATCGAACAGGGCAAGCTGCTGGAGGATGCCGGCAGGACGATCGGCGTCGTCACTCATGCGCTGGCGCAGAATTGGCTGGAAGTCACGGTCGAGGGTGAGGAGGCGCATGGCGGCTCCCCCATGGCCGGCCGGCGCGACGCGATGATGGCTGCCGCCCCGCTGATCGCGGCAATCGAGGAGATCGCACTCGCCTCCGTCACGGCTTCGGGCGAACCGGGCCGCGCGACGGTCGGTCGCCTGTCCGTCTATCCCGACAGCCGCAACATCGCGCCGTCGCGCATCTGGTTCTCCATCGACACGCGCCATCACGAACCGGAACTGCTCGCGGCGATGGCCGAGGAGATCCGCGCGAAGGCCACGGCCATCGCGGCAGCGCGTGGCGTCACCATCACCGTCACGGATTTCTGGTACTCGCCGGCGACGCCCTTCGATCCCGCGCTCGTCTCCCGTGTGCGCGATGCCGCGCAACGCCTCGGCTACAGCCACATGGACATGCCGACCGGCATCGGGCACGACGCCGTCTATGTCGCGCGCCGCGTGTCGACCACCATGATCTTCTGCCCCTGCCATGGCGGCATCAGCCATAACGAGGCCGAGAGCATCACCCCCGAATGGGCCGAGGCCGGCATGCGCGTGCTGGCCGATGCCGTGCTTGCCACGGCCGGCATCGCGAAGGATTAGGACCACATGACCCGTATCGCCATTGGTGGCTTCCAGCACGAAAGCCATTCCTTCGCCCCGCGCCCGACGGCGTGGTTGGATTTCGTGAAGCCTGGCGGCTTCCCGCCGCTGCAGCATGCGGCGACGCTGCTCGACGCGCTGCGTCCGACCGCGGCGCCCAGCGCGGGCGCGATCGCCGTTGCCGAAGCCGAGGGCATTGAGATCGCCCCGCTCGCCTGGGCCTTCGCCAATCCCGCCGGCCCGGTGACGCGCGAGGCCTTCGAGCGTATCGCCGCGCTGATCATCGCGGCGCTGTCGGACGCGCTGCAGGCCGGCCCGCTCGACGGCGTCTATCTCGAACTGCATGGCGCGATGGTCTCGGATGACTTCCCCGATGCGGAGGGCGAGGTGCTGCGCCGCGTCCGCGCGGTGGTCGGGCCGGAGATGCCGATCGCCGTCAGCCTCGACCCGCATGCCAACAAGACGGCGGCGATGGTCGCGCATTCGGATGTGCTGGTGCCCTACCGCACCTATCCGCATATCGACATGAAGCCGGCCGGTGCGCAGGCCGTCCGCCTGCTGCTGCGCATGATCCGGGAAGGGCGACGCCCCGCGAAGGTGTTCCGCGAGCTCGATTTCTGGACCCCGCTGCCCGGTCAATGCACCATGGTCGCGCCGATGGGCGATGTGATGGCCGAGCGTGCGCGCCTCGGCGAGGCGGACGGCGTCTGGGAGCTCGGCTTCTGCTTCGGCTTTCCTTATGCCGATTTCCCCGGCTGCGGCATGGCAATCGCCTCCTACGCCGACACACCGGAACAGGCGGCGGCTGCCGCGGAAGCGCTGGCCGGTTTCATAGCGTCGAAGGAGACGGAGTTCGCCCTGGGCGTCGCGCCGGCCTCCGAGGGCGTGGCGCGCGCGATGGCGAAGCGCGATGCCTCCGGCCCGGTCATCCTCGCAGACACGCAGGACAATCCCGGCGGCGGCGGGCATGGCGACACCACCGGCCTGCTCGCCGAGCTGATCCGCCAGGATGCGCAGGGCGCGGTGCTCGCTCCGATGAACGATGCGGAAGCGGCGGCTGCCTGCCATGCGGCGGGGGAGGGGGCGGAGATCGCCCTCGACCTCGGCGGCAAGAGCGATGGCGCGCCGCTGCGCGTGACCGCGCTGATCGAGAAGCTGTCGGATGGCCGCTTCACGCTGACGGGGCCGATGGGCAAGGGCAATCCGGCCGATCTTGGTCCATCCGCGCTGATCCGCGTCGCACCCGGCGTGCGCGTCGTGCTGGTCAGCCGCAAGATGCAGGCGCATGACCAGGCGCTGTTCCGTTTCATCGGCATCGAACCGGCGGAACAGAAGATCGTCGCGGTGAAATCCTCCGTGCATTTCCGCGCGGACTTCCAGCCCATCGCGTCGGAAGTCATCGTCGTCACCGCGCCGGGACCCGTCGTGGCGGATCCGGCGGTGCTGCCCTTCACCAACCTGCGGCCGGGGCTGCGGCTGCGGCCGGGGGACAACCGGCGGACGGCGTGAACGATATCCGGCGGTTGCTGGCCCTGCCGCTGGACCTGTCGGCGCTCGCCGCCACGGCGCGGCGCGAAGGGTTCCGCATGCTGGATGTCCTCGCCGCGGAATGGGCGGACGGCACCACTCGCTTTACCGAGGCCGGAGAAGCCCTGTTCGGTGGTTTCGACGCCGGAGGCGCATTGCTCGCGATCGGCGGCATCACGCGCGATCCTTTCGCCGCGGCGTTGCGCATGCGCCGCTTCTACGTCGCGCCGCAGGCGCGGCGGAGTGGGCTCGGTGCCAAGCTCGCGCGGATGGCGATCGCGGAGGCAGAGACTTCGGGAGCCGGGTTGATCCGGCTGCGTGCTCCGGCGGCCGCCTTCGCCTTCTGGCAGTCGCTGGGCTTCCTGCAAGTGGCGGGCGACTCACGGGTGACGCATGCCCTCGCGCTGGAGCCGGCCTGCCGGCCGTTGTAGGTGGCAGCGGCAGGACCAGCGCGGCGGCGCGCACTGTTTTACCCCGCGAGCAGGGCCCGCACCGCGCCCTCGCGCGGGATCGGCGCCACCGCACCGTAGCCGGTCGTCGACAGCGCCGCGGCCGCATTGGCGTAGCGTGCTGCGGCGACCGGATCGTCCCCCGCCAGCAGCCGCGCCAGCAGCGCCCCGGCGAAGGTATCCCCGGCACCCGTCGCATCCACTGCCTCCACGCGATGGGCGGCGATGCGCGTCCTCTCATCCCGCGTCGCAACGATGCAGCCCGCCGCGCCGCATTTCAGCAGCACCAGCGGGCAAAGCCGCAGGTAGAAATCCACCACCGCGTCCGGGTCCGTCAGCCCGGTCAGCGCCGTCGCGTCATCCAGCGAGGGCAGGGCGATGTCGGCCATGCCGATCGCCGCGTGGATGACCGCCGCGGCGCGCGCTGCCGGCCACAGGCGCAGTCGCAGGTTGGTGTCGTAGGATACCGAGGCCCCGGCCTCCCGCGCCAGGTGGATGGCGTGGAACACCGCGTCGCAGGCGCTCTCCGAGATCGCCTGGCTGATGCCCGAGACATGCAGGATGCGGGCGGAGCGGAAGGCGTCCGCGGGGACTTCCTGCGGCCTGTACAGCGCCGCGGCGCTGCCGCTGCGGTAGAAGGCAAAGTGATGCCCGCCGGCATCATGGGTGACGAAGTAGATGCCGGTCGGCGCATCGGGGCGGCGGATGACGGTGTCGGTCGCGACACCCTCCCGCGCCCACAGCGCCATGAAGCTGTCGCTGGCCGCGTCGGTGCCGATCGCGGTCACATACCCCACCGAGGCGCCTGAGCGCGCCGCGGCGATGGCGGCGTTGGACGTGTCGCCGCCGTGTCCTTCCAGATACAGCACGCGGCCGTCCGGGCCGGGGCGCTGCTGGTTGAACTCCAGCATGGGTTCGCCCATGCAGAGCAACTCGGCCATCTCAGGTCCTCACGATGCCAAGCGCGTCCTCGGCGGCGCGCTGTATGGTCGCGCGGTCGCCGGCGGCGATCAGTTTCTCATCCACCAGCTTGCCGCCGATGCCGACGAAGGCCGCGCCCGCGGCCAGGTAGTCCGGGAGGTTGCGCGCATCCACGCCGCCGGTCGGGCAGAAGGTGACGTCGGGGAAGACCGAGCGCAGCGCCTTCACATGCGCCGGCCCGCCCACCGAACTCGCCGGAAACACCTTCACCACATCGGCGCCCGCGGCCAGCGCCGCGCGCACCTCGGTCGGCGTCAGCGCGCCGAGCATCAGGCAAGCCCCGGCCTCCTGCACCGGGCCGGCGAGGGCGGGATCGACCCAGGGGGCGACGATGAACTTCGCCCCGGCATCGAGGCAGACCTCGGCCATCTGGGCATCGGCCACGGTGCCGGCGCCGACCAGCAGGGAAGGGTCGGCGGCGAGCGCCCGGATCAGCGCGGGGGCTTCGGGCACCGTCATGGTGATCTCGAAGATGCGCAGCCCGGCTTCCTGCAGCCAGGCGACGGCGGTCGCGGCGCGGGCGGCGGAGGAGGTGCGCACCACCGGGATGATGCGTGCCTCCCGCAGGCGAGGGATCAGGGGATGCATGGTGCCGGGTCCTCCGCCCGGCATGCTTGGCCGGGCCGGTGGCCGTGGCAAGGGGTTGGTCAGACCGCCATGCGGCTGGCGGTGGCTTCCAGCCGCCGGGCTGCGGCGAGCGCGCGCTCGATCTCGGCGGCGGTGGTGTCGAGGGCGCCGCGATAGCCTGTCACGCTGTCACCCAGCCGCGACATCGTGCGGGACAGGTCGCCGATGGCGTCGCGCAGACCGGCGGTGGCAAGGGATTGCTCGCCGATCGCCTCATCGAGGCGGCGCAGGGCGAGACGGAGACGATCCTCGGGCCGCTGCGGGAACACCGCGACCGACGCGTGTGCGGCAGATTCGGACGGGGTCATCGGGTCGGGCATGGGGCCTCGCGGTCGCGTCTTAAAGCTTTCTTAACCGAGAGCTGCCACCGGGGCGAGTAGAAATCGTCTCGTTATGTGAGCGATGTCGCGAAATTCGCCGGACCATCAGCGCCGAAATGCGATTCAAGTGAGGCGTTAATAAGTGCAAAATCAATCCATTGTGGTGAAATTGTAATTGATGACCTGAGGCATCGCGGCGTGGCGGGGTGGGTTCGCATGCAATTCACAGGCGAGATGCCGCCGATCCGGCCCGCCCCGCGCGAGCCAGCAACACCACCCCGGCCGTTCCGCCGCCGCGTTCCACCCGTCCGGCTTTTACTTTAAATGCCGCGCCCGGAGGTATCACGACACCCATGGGCACAGCCCTCGAGATTGGCGTCATCATCCTGCTTGTCCTGCTCAACGGCGCATTTGCCATGAGCGAACTGGCCATCGTCTCCTCACGGCGCTCCCGCCTGATGGCGTTGCAGCGTCGCGGCAGCCTCGGGGCGGAAGCCGCCCTGGCCTTGGCCGACGACCCGCAGCGCTTCCTGCCCACGGTGCAGGTCGGCATCACCCTGGTCGGCATCTTCGCTGGCGCCTTCGGCGGCGCGCGCCTGGCTGGCACGCTGGGGGAGGCGCTGAACGCCATCCCCGGCGTCGCGCCCTATGGCTCCGAGATCGCCTTCACCCTGGTCGTCATCGCCATCACCTATCTCAGCCTGATCCTCGGCGAACTGGTTCCGAAGCAGGTCGCGCTGCGCAATCCCGAGCGGGTCGCGGTCATCGTCGCCCGCCCGATGGCGCGGTTGTCGCGCGTCTCGGCACCGGTTGTCTGGGTGCTCGGCAAGTCCTCCGCGGCGGTGCTGCGGCTGTTCGGGCCGGCCGTGCCGGGTGAGCAATCCGTCACGGAAGAGGAGGTAAAGGCCGTGGTCGCCGAGGGCGCCCAGGCCGGCGCGCTCGAGACCGAGGAGCGGCACATGATCGAGCGCGTGCTGCGCCTAGCCGACAAGCCCGTGCGCGCGCTGATGACGCCGCGCAACGACCTCGCCTGGCTCGACCGCTCCGATCCGCCAGCGGATATCGCGGCCCGGCTGCGAGCCTCGGACGTCACGCGCTTCATCGTCGCCGATGGCCGGGTGGATAATGTCGTGGGCGTCGTGGTGGCGAAAGACCTGCTCGACCAGATGCTGGAAGGCACGCCGATGTCGCTTGGGCGCGTGCTGCGCCAGCCGCTGGTGCTGCCCGACACGCTGACGGCGCTCGACGCGCTGGAGAGGCTCCGCGGCGACCGGCTCGGCCTGGCGTTGGTGATGGACGAATACGGGTCCTTTGAAGGCGTCGTCACCGCCTCCGACCTGCTGGAGGCGATCGTGGGCGACCTCGGCCCGGTCGAGCCGGAGGCGGATGGCGTGGCGATCGAACGCCATGACGGGTCGTTGCTGCTCGACGGGTCGATGCCGTCGGACGAGTTGCGCGCGCGGCTCGAACTGCCGGAACTGCCGGCGACGGGCACCTACCACACGGTGGGTGGGCTGATGCTGGCCCTGCTGAAGCGCGTGCCGAAGGAAGGCGACCGCATCGTCTGGGCCGGCTGGCGCTTCGAGGTCGTGGACATGGATGGCCGCCGCGTAGACAAGGTGCTGGCGAGCCGGGAGGAGGCGGCGGCCTGAATCGCTACTTCGCCACGCTCTTCGCGATCGGCGCGATGAACTGCGGCTCGGTGTCCCAGGGGAACAGGATCCAGGTGTCCTGGGACACTTCCGTGATGAAGGTCTCCACCACCGGCTTGCCCGCCGGCTTCGCATAAACAGTGGCGAAATGCGCCTTGGGCAGCAGGCCGCGGATCACGCGGGCCGTGGTGCCGGTGTCCACCAGGTCGTCCACGATCAGCCAGCCTTCGCCATCGCCGGCCGCGACCGGGGGCTTCGCGACCTGCGGATCGCCGCGCTTCTCCTCGTCATAGGTGATGATCGACACGCTCTCGATCAGCCGGCAGTCCAGCTCGCGCGCGATGATCGCGGCCGGGATCAGCCCGCCGCGGGTGATGGCGACGATGCCGCGCCAGGGGCCCTTTTCCAGTAGCCGCCAGGCCAGCGCCTTGCTGTCGCGATGCAACTGGTCCCAGGTGACGGTGTAGTAGCGCGGCGCCATCTCAGAACATCCTTCCCCCATCCGGCACCCGCAGGTCCGGCTTCAGCAGCACCACCGCGCCGGTCTCATCCGGTACGCCGAGCACCAGCACCTCGCTCTCGAAGCCCGCGATGCGGCGCGGCGGAAAGTTCACCACCGCCATCACCTGCCGCCCGATCAGCCGGTCCGGCGCATAGTGGACCGTGATCTGCGCGGCCGAGCGCTTCACCCCGACCGTGCCGCCGAAATCCACCCAGAGCCGGATGGAGGGCTTGCGCGCCTCGGGGAAGGGCTGGGCGTCCACGATGGTGCCGGCCCGGATGTCCAGGCGCTCGAAATCCTCGATCGTCGCGGGCGTGCTCATGAGGTCGCGTCTAGACCGGAACGCGCGGTGGCGCGAGGGGCGGGGCGCGCCGCCGATCGTTTCACCTTTAAGCTTTTAGGATTTTAGAACTTTAGGCCTTTATCGGCGCCCGCCGCGTCGCGGGCGCAATGCCCCCCGTGGCGCGTAGAACGTATCATGAACAGGCCTGCCGATACCATCCCCAATCGCAACCACGATCCCTGCGGCGCCCCGGACTGGCGTGGATGCGCCATGCCGCCGCCGCGAGGCTGGCCCATCGCCGCGCGCCCTTTCCATCCTCCCCGTCCCGTTGCATGGAGGGGACAACCCCTGACGGAAACGGACCCTTCGATGCGCGACTTCCACCTGCCCGGCCGCAGCGCCGCCTATGGCACCAACGGCATGGCCGCCACCTCCATGCCGCAGGCCACGCTCGCCGCGCTCGACATCCTGCGCGCCGGGGGCAATGCGATGGACGCCGCCATCGCGGCCTGCGCCGTGCAATGCGTGATCGAGCCAGCCTCGACCGGCATCGGCGGCGACAATTTCTGCCTCTACGTCCCGGCCGGGTCCTCCAAGGTCATCGCCCTGAACGGATCCGGCCGCGCGCCTGCTGCCGCGACGCCCGATGCGCTGCGCGCCGCGGGGCTGACCGCGATGGTCAACACCTCCGCCCATTCGGTGACGGTGCCGGGCGCGATCAGCGCCTGGGAATTGCTGAACCGCACGCATGGCAAGCTCGGCCTCGACCGCATCCTGCAGGCGGCGATCGGCTATGCCGAGGAAGGCTTCGCCGTCTCCCCGCGCGTCGCTTCCGACTGGGTCAGCTCGGTCGGCAAGCTGATGAAGCACCCGGCCTCGGCGCGCCGCTTCCTGCGCGACGGGGAGGCGCCCGCGCTCGGCAGCCGCTTCACCCAGCCGGAACTGGCGAAGACGCTGCGCGCCATCGCTGCGAAGGGCAAGAAGGCCTTCTATGAGGGCGAGGTCGCGGCCGACATCGTCGCCACGCTGCGCGCCGCCGGCGGCCTGCACACCGAGGAAGACTTCGCCCGCGGCGCCGATGTGGCCGAGTTCGTCGAGCCGATCTCGATCAAGTGGCGCGGCATGGAGGTGTTCCAGTGCCCGCCGAACGGCGTCGGCATGCATGTGCTGCAGATCCTCGGCACGCTGGGTAACCTCGAGACGCCGGAAGGCGGGCCTGGCAGCGCCCTGCGCTACCATCGCCATATCGAGGCCGCGCGCTTCGCCTATCGCGACCGCGATGCGTTCCTGGCCGACCCGTCCCAGGTGGATGTGCCGGTCGAGAAGCTGCTGAACGCCGACTACCTGAAGCGCCTCGCCGCCGCGATCCGCGACGACGCGGCGATGGCCGAGGCGGACATGCCGCCGGCCGGCGAGAGCGACCTGAAGAAGCACAAGGACACCGTCTATCTCTGCGTGGTGGACAAGGACGGCAACGCCTGTTCCTTCATCAACTCGCTGTTCGAGGGCTTCGGGACGGGCATCCTCGCCGAGAAGTCCGGCGTCATGCTGCAAAACCGCGGCTTCGGCTTCCGCATCCAGGATGGGCATCCGAACTGCATCGCGCCGAACAAGCGGCCGCTGCACACCATCATCCCCGGCATGGTGATGAAGGACGGGCAGGCCATCATGCCGTATGGCGTCATGGGCGGCCGCTTCCAGCCGACCGGCCAGACGCTGTTCCTGACCAACCACTTCGAATTCGGCCTGGACGTGCAGGAGGCGATCGACTTCCCGCGCCTGATGCCGCAGGACGGCAAGGTGCAGGTGGAGCGTGGCATCCCGGGGCAGGTGATCGACCGGCTGGACCGGCTCGGTCATGACTGCGAACTGGTCGACAAGCCGCATGGCGGCGGCCAGGCGATCTTCATCGACCGCGAGAAGGGCTGCCTGGTCGGCGGCTCCGACCCGCGCAAGGATGGGTGCGCGCTGGGCTACTAAGCCCGCGGCTCGGCGGACGGGGACCATGGCCCCGTCCGATCGGCGCTTGAGGCCGGTGCCTCGGCATGCCACGCACTGCGCAGGGAGGGGCCCTGCCATGACCATGCGCGCGATCCAGGCCGACATCACGACGCTCGCCGTCGATGCCATCGTGAATGCCGCGAATGAACGGCTCGCCATGGGCGGTGGCGTCTGCGGGGCGATCTTCCGCGCGGCGGGGGAGGCGGCACTCGCCGCGTCCTGCGCGCCGCTCGCGCCCTGTCCGGTCGGGCAGGCCCGCATCACGCCGGGCTTTGCCTTGCCAGCGCGCTTCGTCATCCACGCGGTCGGGCCGGTCTGGTACGGCGGGGATCGCGGCGAGGCGGATCTGCTCGCCGGCTGCTACACCCACAGCCTCGCCTTGCTGCGCGAGGCGGGCGGGCGGTCCATCGCCTTCCCGGCGATCTCGACCGGCATCTTCGGCTACCCGCCGCAGCGGGCCACCCGGATTGCGGTGTCGGCGGTGCGGGAGGATGGTGCGCGCCATGGCGAACTCGACGTCACCTTCGCCTGCTTCGACGACTACACGCTCGCGCTCTACGAAAAGGAACTCGGCGCATGACCGAACCCTGTGACCTCTCGGCCCTCGAGGCGCGGCGCCTGATCGGGCGCAAGGCGCTGTCCCCGGTGGAATTGATGGAGTCCTGCCTCAAGCGCATCGGGGCGGTGAACCACGCGGTCAACGCCATGGTCGCGATGGATGAGGCGGCGGCGCGCGCCGGGGCGAAGGCGGCCGAGGCCGCGGTGATGCAGGGTGGCGAGCTCGGCCTGCTGCACGGCCTGCCGGTCGGCATCAAGGACCTGGAGGAAACCAAGGGCCTGCGCACCACCTATGGCAGCCCGATCTTCAAGGACTTCGTACCCGAGGCCGATTGCGGCATGGTCGCCAACCTGCGCGAGGCCGGCGCGGTGGTGATCGGCAAGACCAACACGCCGGAATTCGGCGCCGGGGCGAATACCCGCAACGCCGTCTATGGCGTGACGGGCAATCCCTTCGATCCGACGAAATCCGCGGCAGGGTCGTCGGGCGGGTCGGGCGTGGCGCTGGCCTGCGGGATGGCGCCGATCTGCTCGGGGTCGGACACCGGCGGGTCGCTGCGCAACCCGGCGGCCTTCAACGGCATCGTCGGCTACCGGCCCTCGCCGGGGCTGGTGCCGTCCGAGAAGCGCGGCCATGGCTGGTCGGGGCTGCCGGTGCTCGGGCCGATGGCGCGCAACGTGCCGGACACGGCGCTGCTGCTGGCCGCCATGGCGTCCGACGATGCGATGGATCCGCTCGCCTACACCCTGCCGGAAGGCCCGGTGCGCGGCGTGCCGGAAGCCTTCCATCCGCTGCCGCCGATCGACCTCGCATCGCTGCGCCTCGCCGTCAGCGTCGATTTCGGCCAGGCGCCGGTCGAGAAGCTGATCCGCGAGGCCTTCGCCATCCGCGCCAAGGCGATCGCCCCGCTGTTCGGCTCGGCGGAGGAGGCCGACCCCGATTGCCGCGGCGGCGACGAGGCCTTCGAGGTGCTGCGCGCGACCGGCTTCCTCACCTCCCACCTCGAGAAGGTGCGCACGCGGCCACAGGATGTAGGCCCGAATGTGCGCGCCAATGTCGAGGAAGGGCTGCGCTACAGCCTGGAGGATGCGGCGAAGGCGGCGGCGGCGCAGACGCGGATGTACCGCGCCTGGCAGCATTTCTTCGCGCGCCACGACGTGCTGATCACGCCCGCCATCACGCTGTCGCCGCGTCCGTGGTCGGAACTCTATCCGGCGGAGATCGACGGCAAGCCGACCCGGACCTACTTCCACTGGCTCGCCTGCGCCTACTACGTGACGCTGTGCGGGCATCCCGCGATTTCGCTGCCGATGGGCGTGGACCGGCTCGGCATGCCCTTCGGGCTGCAGATCGTCGGCCCGCGTGGGGGCGATGTCCTGGTGCTGCGCGTCGCCGCGGCGATCGAGGACGCCTTCGCGGCAGACCCCGTGCTACGCCGCCCGGTGCCGGACCTCGCCGCGCTGGCGGCGGCGAAGCCGGTGACGGAGATGCCCGGCGCGATCGGCTGCGACTGATACCAATCCCGCACAGGCTTCGCCTCTGCGGGTCCGGTATCGCCTTCCTTTGCGCGCGGCCGCCCCGCCAGCCCCGCGCGCCATTCCCAGCCTACCAGCGGCGATAGGGGCCGTCGCGATAGGCGTAGCGCGGCCCGCCGCCATAGTAGCGAGGCTGGCGGTAGTAGCGGTCGCCGTAATAGCGGTTGTTGTTGCTGTTGCTCGCGGCGATGGCCAGGCCGGTCACCGCCGCCGCACCGATGCCGAGCGCGGCCGTGCTGCCCCAGTCGGTCGTGCCGTCCGGATACTGGCAGGCACCGAGCGCGAGGGATGCGGAAAGGGCGAGGGCGGGAAGCACGCGCATGGGAGCAACCTCCTGATGGTCGGGAGATTGCCCGGCCGTCATGTCCGGCGCGCGGCGCGGTCAGGGCAGCGGTGTGGCGCCCCGGGGCGGTTTCGCCACAATCAGCGCGATTGCGAGACGACCCCGGTCGCCATGCCGACATAGCCACCGGTGGTGACCGAGAGCGACCCTGGCGCGCCGGCGCCAGGAACCGTGTCGCGGCAGCCGGCGAGCAGTGCTGCGGCCACCAGCAGCGCGGGCAGGGTGGGCGTCATCCCCGCTGGCCCGAGAAGGCGTTGAAGGTCTGCAGCGTGTAGGTGTCCTTCACGCCCGGCACCGTCTGCACCGTTTCCACCACGAACTCGCCGATGTCGCGGTCGCTCGGCAGGTAGAATTTCCCGAGCAGGTCGTATTGGCCGGAGATGGAATGCATCTCCGACAATTCCTCGATGGTGTCGGCCATGTCGCGGGCGACGCGATAGGCTTGGCCCATCTCACATTTGATCATCACGAAGATCGCGCGCATCGCCGGTTCCATCCTTGGTGGCGCCACGCCGGCCGGGCGCCTGCCTCGGCCCTTCTACATCAGCCGCCGCGTCGCGCCCAATGATCGGACCGCAGGCGCTACCGCCCAGGAAATGGGCATCGTCTGGGCAGCCGTGGAGTCGCCAGCCCCGTCCGGCGCGGCACGCCGGTTGCTTGCCGTCCCGTCATGAGCGCCATGACCCAGGCCCCCGATCGCGGTGGCCCCGCCCAGCCCCTCCTGAACGTGACGGGGCTGGTGAAGCATTTCCCCATCCGCGGCGGGCTGCTCGGCCGGCAGGTCGCGGAGGTGCGCGCGGTGGACGGGGTGGACCTGACCATCCTGAAGGGCGAGACGCTCGGCATCGTCGGTGAATCCGGCTGCGGCAAATCCACCACCGCCCGGCTGCTGATGCGCCTGATGGACCCCGACGCCGGGGAGATGGTCTTCGATGGCGAGTCGGTCGGCGGCAACGACCAGACCGGCGGCATCGCGCTGCGCGACTATCGCCGACAGGTGCAGATGGTCTTCCAGGATTCCTACGCCTCGCTGAACCCGCGCCTGACCATCGAGGAGACCATCGCCTTCGCGCCCAAGGTCCATGGCGTCTCGGCCTTCGAGGCACGGGAACGCGCGCACGACCTGCTCGCCGCCGTCGGCCTCGCGCCAAAGCAGTTCGCCCAGCGCTATCCGCATGAGCTTTCGGGCGGCCAGCGCCAGCGCATCAACATCGCCCGCGCGCTCGCGCTGCAGCCGCGCCTGGTGATCCTGGACGAGCCCGTCTCCGCGCTCGACAAATCGGTCGAGGCGCAGGTGCTGAACCTGCTGATGGACCTCAAGGAGAAGTTCGGCCTCACCTACGCCTTCATCAGCCACGACCTGAACGTGGTGCAGTACATCTCGGACCGCGTGCTGGTGATGTATCTCGGCAAGGTCGCCGAGCACGGTCCGGTCGAGGAGATCTACGAGCGTCCCGCGCATCCCTATACCCGCGCGCTGCTCGCCTCCCGCCCCTCGATGGATCCGGCGAAGCGCCGTACCGAACCGCCGCTGACCGGCGACCCGCCCAATCCGGTCAACCCGCCCTCCGGCTGCCGCTTCCGCACCCGCTGCCCGATGGCGGAGCCAGTCTGCGCTGCGCGCGAGCCTGTCGCGGCGACGCTGTCGAATGGGCATGAGTCGGCCTGCCACGCCGTGATGCCCGGGTCCGGCCATACGCTGGCGGCGAGGATGGCGGCATGAGCGCGGCGTTGAAAATGGACACCGCCACGCCGCTGGTTCGCGCCCGCGACCTGTCGGTGCGCTTCGTCAACCGCGACACCACGGTGCATGCGGTGAACGGCGTCGATCTCGACCTGGCACAGGGGGAGGTGCTGTGCCTGCTGGGTGAATCCGGCTCGGGCAAGTCGGTGACGCTGCGCGCGCTGATGAAGCTGCTGCCGAGGCAGGCGAAGGTCGGCGGCAGCATCGAGGTCGTCGGCCGTGATGTGCAGGCGATGAACGAGGGCCAACTCTCCGCCTTCCGCGGCGGCGACGTCGCCATGATCTTCCAGGAGCCGATGACCGCGCTCGACCCGGTCTTTACCATTGGCCGGCAGATCGCGGAGGCGGTGCAGCGCCATGAAGGCGCATCGCGCGCCGCGGCCGATGCGCGCGCCCTGGAATTGCTGGAGCTGGTGCAGATTCCTTCAGCGAAGCGCCGGCTCGCCGCATACCCGCATGAGTTGTCCGGTGGCCTCCGGCAGCGCGCAATGATTGCAGTCGCGCTCGCCTGCAAACCGAAATTGCTGCTGGCGGACGAACCGACGACCGCGCTTGACGCGACGGTGCAGATCCAAGTGCTGCTGCTACTGCGTGAGTTGCAGGAAAAGCTCGGCATGGGCGTCATCTTCGTCACCCACGACCTTGGCGTGGCGGGCGAGATCGCCGACCGGATCGCCGTGATGTATGCCGGGCGCGTGGTCGAGGAAGGCCCGGTGCTGCCCTTCATGGCCGGCCCGCTGCATCCCTATCCGCAAGGCTTGCTGGGCGCGACGGTGCATGCCGGCATGCGCGGCAAGCGGCTGACCACCATCCCCGGCGCGCCGCCGAGTCTTGAGAAGGTGCCCGCCGGTTGTGCCTTCGCCCCGCGTTGCGCGCTGGCCGAGCAAGATTGCCTCGACACCGTTCCGCCATCGATCGCGAAGGGGGGCGGGCGGACCGTTCGCTGCATCAAGGTCGGCGCTGCCTGATGCGGCTGCGCGCGAACGCTTGCCGAACGCTCACGACATGGTCATGTATTGCGCGTTCGCGGGCGGGCTCACGATGAAGACTGTAACACAGGTGGCGATCCTTGCCGTTCTGGGCGGGGTAGGCGCGGGCTGGCACTACTATGGTGAACAGCTCGGGCTGCGTCCGCCGCTCGAGGTGATCGGGCTCGTGCAGGCATCCCAGGCCGGCGCGGCACGTGGCAGTGGGGCGGGTGGCCCGGTCGGCGTGATCGTCCAGCCGGTGCGCGTCGCCCCCGTTATCGAACGGGTCGAAAGCGTCGGCACGGTCCGCGCCCGCGAGGCCGTCACCATCACCACCAAGGTCGCCGGCATGGTCGAGGCGATCCGCTTCACCGAAGGCGAACGCGTCGAGGCCGGCGCCACGCTCGTGCAACTCGATGCCGCGGCGTTGCGCGCGGAACTCGACCAGGCCCGCGCATTGCTTGATGACGCGCGCAACCAGCTGGTGCGCGCCCGCCAGTTGCAGCCCGGCCAGACCATCGCGGCCCAGCGGCTGGAAACGCTGGAAGCCATGGCCCGGCAGGCGGAAGGCCGCGTCCGCCAGGCCGATGCGCGGCTCGAGGAACTGCGCGTGATCGCGCCCTTCGCCGGGCGCGTCGGGCTGCGTCAGGTCAGCCCCGGGGCGCTGATCCAGCCGGGCACGGTGATCACCACGCTGGACGACACCGCCCGCGTGCGCGTCGAATTCTCAGTGCCCGAGGTCTATCTCGCCCGCATCCGCGTCGGCAGCGGCGTGGCGGCGCGCAGCAGCGCCTATGGCGCGCGGCGCTTCGATGGGCGGGTCGCGTTCATCGACACCCGCATCGACCCGGCCACGCGTTCCGTGCGCGTGATCAGCGAATTCGACAATGCCGATGAGGCACTCCGCCCCGGCCTGTTCCTGACCGTGGAACTGGTGCTGGAGGAACGCGAGCGCGCGCTGCTGGTCGCCGAGGAAGCGATCGACCCGGTCGGCGACCGCGCCTTCGTCTTCGTCGTGCGCGACGGGCGCGCGCGGCGGCAGGAGGTGAAGCTCGGCCTGCGCCTGCCCGGCGAGGTCGAGGTGCGCGAGGGCCTCAATGCCGGTGAGCCGGTGGTGGTGCGCGGCGTCCAGCGGCTGCGCAATGACATCCCCGTCCGGGTCACCGAAACCCTGACACGGCCCACGAGCTGAACGGGGCGAGGCGGTCATGGTTCTC
Organism: Roseomonas sp. SRI_022; assembly: GCF_057586215.1. Classification (NCBI taxonomy): domain Bacteria; kingdom Pseudomonadati; phylum Pseudomonadota; class Alphaproteobacteria; order Acetobacterales; family Roseomonadaceae; genus Roseomonas; species Roseomonas sp. SRI_022. The sequence continues at coordinate 59,574 of NZ_JBYCZL010000012.1, read as the reverse complement.
TCCGACGTCTCGATCAAGCGCCCGGTCTTCGCGACCGTCATCTCCCTCATGCTCACGGTGCTCGGCATCTTCGCGCTGATGCGCATGCCGATCCGCGAATACCCGGCGATCGACCCGCCGATCATCCAGATCACCACCACCTATCGCGGCGCCTCGGCCCCCGTGGTGGACAGCCAGATCACCGAGATCCTGGAAGGCGCCGTCGCGGGGATCGAGGGCATCAAGTCCATATCCTCCCAGTCGCGCGACGAACGCAGCCAGATCACGCTGGAATTCCGCCTGACGCGCAATGTCGACGCAGCGGCGAACGATGTGCGCGACAAGGTCGCCCGCGCGCTGGCGCGCCTGCCGGAACAGGCCGACACGCCCGTCGTCGCCAAGGTCGATGGCGACAGCCGGCCGATCCTGTGGATCGCGCTGGCATCCGAGCGGTTGACGCCCCTCGACCTCACCGACCTCGCGCAGCGGCGCATCGTCGATCGGCTCGCGATCGTCGAGGGCGTCGCCCAGGTGCTGATCCAGGGCGAGCGGCGCTTTTCCATGCGCGTCTGGCTCGACCGCCAGGCGCTGGCCGCGCGCAACCTGACGGTGCAGGACGTCGAGGACGCGATCCGTCGCGAGAATGTCGAACTGCCGGGCGGGCGCATCGAAAGCACCAATCGCGAACTGACCGTGCGCACCGACAGCCGCATGTCGCGCCCCGAGCAGTTCCGCGAAATGGTCGTCACCCGCGGCGCGGGCGGCGCCCAGGTGCTGTTAGGCGAGGTCGCCCGCATCGAGGTCGCGGCCGAGGACACCCGCGGCGGCTACCGCATCGGTGGCCGCCCGGCCATCGGGCTCGGCGTCCTGCGCCAGTCCACCGCCAATACGCTGTCCGTTGCCAATGGCGTGAAGGCCGAGATGGAGCGCATCCGTCCGACGCTGCCGGAGGGCGTGGACACCGTCATCGGCTATGACGAGAGCCTGTTCATCAGCCAGTCGATCTTCGAGGTGGAACACGCCCTGATGATCGCCCTGGGGCTGGTGATCAGCGTCATCTTCCTGTTCCTGCGATCGGTGCGTGCCACCATCATCCCGGCGGTGGCGATCCCCGTTTCGATCATCGCTTCCTTCATCGCCATGGCGGCGCTCGGCTTCTCGGTGAATGTGCTGACGCTGCTGGGGCTGGTGCTGGCGATCGGCCTCGTGGTGGACGACGCCATCGTGGTGCTGGAGAACATCCATCGCCGGATCGAGGAGGGCGAGGAGCCGCTGCTCGCTTCCCTGCTCGGCGCGCGGGAGATCGCCTTCGCGGTCATCGCGACGACGCTGGTGCTGATCGCGGTCTTCGTGCCGCTGTCCTTCATGGGCGGCAATACCGGCCGGCTGTTTACCGAATTCGGCCTCGCGCTCGCGGCCTCGGTGCTGTTCTCGGGGCTGATCGCGCTGACCTTGACGCCCATGATGTGCTCCAAGCTGCTGAAGGCGCATCAGGGCGAGACCTGGTTCGTGCGTGTGACCGAGCCCTTCTTCCTCGGCATGAACGCGACGCTGCGCTGGACGCTGGACCGGGCGCTGCGCGCGCCGCTGCTGGTGATCGGCGCCTCGGGCCTGCTCTGCGCCCTCGCGGTCGTGCTCTACGGCGTGCTGCCCAAGGAATTCGCGCCCACCGAGGATCGCGGCGTGGTCATCATTCCGACCACCGGGCCCGAGGGTGCCTCCTTCGGCTACACCATGGAGCATGTCACGCAGATCGAGCGGCTGTTGCAGCGCTACGTGGACAATGGCGAGGCGGCGGCGGTGTTCTCGACGGTCGGCGGCTTCCAGCGGCCGGCGGTCGGCAACGTCGCCAACATCTTCATCCGCCTGTCGCCTTGGGCTGAGCGCAGCCGCACGCAGCAGACCATCGCCGCCGAGGTCTTCCCCCAGATCGCCGCCATCCCAGGCGTGCGCGGCTTCGCGCTGAACCCGCCTTCGCTCGGCGCGCGTGGCTTCCAGCCGCCGGTGCAGTTCGTGATCGGCGGGCCGGACTACGACACGCTCGTGCAGTGGCGCGATCGGTTCCTTGAGCGCGCACGGGAGAATCCGCGCCTGCTGAACCTCGATCACAACTTCAAGGAGACGAAGCCTGAGGTGCGCGTCGAGATCGACCGCCGCAAGGCCGCCGACCTCGGCATCTCCATCGCCGCGGTGGGCCGCACCATCGAGACGATGATGGGCTCGCGCGAGGTGACGACCTATGTGGTCGGCGGGCAGGAGTACAAGGTGCTGCTGCAGGCGCCGGACAGCCTGCGGATCTCGCCCTATGACCTGCAGAATGTCTTCGTGCGCACGGCATCCGGCGGGCTGGTGCCGCTGTCGAATGTGGTGACGCTGTCCGAACGCGCCCGCGCCCAGACGCTGGCGCGCGAGGACCGGGTGCGCGCCATCACCATCACCGCCTCCCTCGCGCCCGGGTATTCGCTGGGCGACGCGCTGACCTTCCTCGATGGCGTCGCGCGGGAGGTGCTGCCGAGCGACGCGCGCATCTCCTATCGGGGCCAGTCGCTGGAGTTCAAGGAATCCTCGGGCGCGCTGTACGTCACCTTCGCCATGGCGCTGCTGGTGGTGTTCCTCGTGCTCGCCGCGCAGTTCGAGAGCTTCATCCACCCGCTGGTGATCCTGTTCTCGACCCCGCTCGCGGTCACCGGCGGGCTGCTGGCGCTGTGGTGGACGGGCCAGTCGCTCAACGTGTTCAGCCAGATCGGCATGATCCTGCTGATCGGGTTGATGGCGAAGAACGGCATCCTTGTCGTGGAATTCGCCAACCAGCTGCGCGACCGGGGCCTGAGCATCCGCGATGCCGTCCTCGAAGCCTCCGTGGTGCGGCTGCGGCCGATCCTGATGACCTCGATCGCGACGGTGCTGGGCGCGGTGCCACTGGCCGCGGCGACGGGGGCGGGGGCGGAAAGCCGCCAGGCGCTCGGTGTGGTGATCGTGGGCGGCATCACCCTGTCCACCTTCGTCACGCTCTACGCGGTGCCGGCGCTGTACCTGCTGCTGGCCCCCTACACCAAGCCGATCGGGGCGATCGCGGCGAAGCTCGCGGATCTGCAGGCCCGCCAGGGGACCGATGGCGGCCACGGCCACGGGCCGCAGCCGGCGGAGTGACGAGCCGGGCCGGAGAGGCTAGCCTCCGGCCGATTGTTTCCGAATCACGGGAAGGATGTCCGTATGACTGAGGCACGGCGCGCCGCCGCGGGGCGCACGGGGGGCAAGCTGCTGGCGGATGCGCTGGTGGCGCAGGGTGTGACGCACGCCTTCTGTGTGCCTGGCGAATCCTACCTCGACCTTCTCGATGGCCTGTATTCGGTGCGCAACCGCCTGCAACTGGTGACCTGCCGTTTCGAGGCCGGCGCCGTCCACATGGCGGAAGCCTACGGCAAGCTGACGGGCAAGCCGGGGGTGGCCATTGTCACACGCGGGCCCGGTGCCTGCCACGCCGCGATCGGCGTGCATGTCGCCTTCCAGGATTCCACGCCGCTGGTGCTGCTGGTCGGCCAGATCCCGGTCGATGAGACGGATCGCGAGACCTTCCAGGAAGTCGACTACCGCCAGATGTTCGGCCCGCTCGCGAAGTGGGTGACGCAGATCGACGATGAGAAGCGCATCCCCGAATTGATGGCGCATGCCTTCGATGTCGCGACGTCGGGCCGTCCCGGCCCGGTCGTGGTGGCGATCAGCGAGGAGATGCAGAAGCGTCTCGCGAACGTCCCCGACATCGGCCCGGCCGAGGTGTTGCCCGCGAACCCTTCGCCCGAGGCCATGCCGCGGGTGATGAAGATGCTGGGCGAGGCGAAGAAGCCGCTCGTGATCCTTGGCGGTTCGCGCTGGACCGAGCAGGGTCGCGCCGATATCCGCGACTGGCTGCTGGCGAACGACCTGCCGGTTTCGGTAGCCTTCCGCCGCATGGGGCTGTTCGACGGAACCTCGCCGAACTATGTCGGCGACCTCGGTGTCGGCGCCGATGGCGGGCTGGTCGCCAAGGCGAAGGAAGCCGACCTGATCCTCGCCATCGGCACGCGCATCGGCGAGCCGGTGAGCCAGGGCTACACGCTGCTGGACATGGCCGGCGCCACGCCAATCATCCATGTCTATCCGGACCAGGCGGAGATCGGGCGCGTCTATCGCCCGGCGCTCGGCATCGTGTCGGAGGTGAACGCCTTTGCTGCCGCGGCCAAGGCCGCCGGCGCGGTGAAGAAGCCGGCCTGGGCCGCCTGGACGAAGGAACTGCGTGCACTGCGCCTCGCCCAGGCCAAGCCGCAGGATTACGAGGGGCCGCTCAACCTCGCCACGGCCCTGCAGGCGCTGGAGAAGGAACTGCCCAAGGACACGATCTTCACCACCGACGCCGGCAATTTCGCGACCTGGCCGAACCGCTTCATGCATTTCAGCGAGAAGCAGGACTTCCTTGGGCCGACCAACGGCGCGATGGGGTATTCGGTGCCGGCGGCGATCGGCGCGAAGATCACCCATCCGGACCGCACGGTGATCTGCTTCGTCGGCGATGGCGGCTTCATGATGACGGGGCAGGAGATCGCGACGGCGTTCCACCATTCGGTCAACCCGATCATCCTGGTCTTCAACAACCAGATGTACGGCACGATCCGCATGTACCAGGAACGCGCCTATCCGCACCGCGTCTCCGGCACCGCGCTGACCAACCCGGATTTCGCGAAGTTCATCGAGGCCTTCGGCGGCCATGGCGAGATCGTCGAGACGACGGACGAACTGGTGCCGGCGGTGAAGCGCGCCATGGCGTCCGGCAAGCCGGCGATCGTCGAGGTCCGCACCAACCCCGAGCAGGTGACGAACCGCGCGACCATCGCGGACCTGCGCGCACAGGCGACGAAGGCGGCGGAAGGCGCGGCGGCTGCGGCCCCCGCGCAGGCAAGCCGCACCCCGGCGCCGCGGCGGACCGGGCCGCGCATCCGCTGATGAATCAGGGCGAGGTCGGTGTCGCGCCGACCTCGCGCAGGACTTCCTCGGCCGTGCGCATCGCGGCGATCGCGGCGGGGAAGCCGGCATAGGCGCAGGAATGGGTGATCACCTCTGCGATCTCCTCCGGCGTGCAGCCATTGTTGAGCGCGCCGACCAGATGGCCGCGCAATTCGTGATGCTGGCTCATCGCCACGAGCATGCCGATCGTCACCATGCTGCGTTCACGGCGTGTCAGCGTGCCGCGCGTCCACAGGGACGCGTAGGGAAATTCCTCCGACAGGTGGCGCAGGGACTGGTTCAGCGACGTGGTGCTGGCGTCGCGCTTGGCCATGTAGGCATCGCCGAGCACGTCGCGCATCGCCTGCCGGCCGGTGGATTGCAGCGCGTCATGCGCAGCCTTGTCGATCATCGCGTATCCTCCTGCGTGATGGTGCGGGAGCATAGACGCGGGGGCGCGCGATGACGAAGACGCTGCTGATCGTCTTCCATTCGATGACCGGCGGGACGCGGCAGATGGCGCAGGCCGCCGCACGCGCGGCGGAAGGCGAGGGCGTGGCGGTGCGGCTGCTGGAGGCGCGCGACGCGACGGCGGTAGACGTGCTCGCCTCGGATGCCTTCATCTTCGCGACGCCCGAGAACCTCGCCGCCATCGCGGGGATGATGAAGGACTTCTTCGACCGCACCTATTACGCCGCGCTCGGCCGGATCGAGGGGCGCGCCTACGGGCTGATGGTCTGCGCCGGCAGCGACGGCACCAACGCCGTGCGGCAGGTGGCGCGCATCGCCACGGGCTGGCGGCTGCGCGCCGTGGCGGAGCCGATCATCGTCTGCACCCATACGCAGACGCCGGAAGCCATTCTCGCGCCCAAGGCCATCGGACGCGATGACATCGCACGCTGTGAGGAACTGGGCGCGACGATCGCGGCGGGGTTGGCGATCGGGATGTTCTGATGAAAGGTCGAGGGGCGCCGCCCCTCGAGCACCCCGGCAGGAAACTCAGTTTCCTGTACCTTCGGGCGATTGCTGCGCAATCGGATGCCAGCCGATCCAGTCGCGGAAGGCGCCACCCATCACGCGTTCCAGAGCAGGGCCGCTCAGCCAAGGCAGTTCCTCGGTGAACAGCGTGATGCACTGCTTCCACGAGCACGGCATGCGCGTGATGTCCGTGCCCCAGAAGAAGCGATCCGGGCCAAAGGCATCGTACAGGCGATGCAACCCGTCATGGATGTCGCGGAAGGGATAGCCCTGCTGCGAGTAGCCCGGCGCGCCCGTCGCCTTCAGCGCGACATTAGGCAACCGTGCCAAGGCCGTCACAGCTTCCACATCGGCGAAGGCTGCCGCACCCTTTTCATGCCGGATCAGCCCGCAATGATCGATGATCAAGCGCAGCCGCGGATGCCGCTCGGCGATGCGCCCGAATTCCGGCAGGAAGCGCCAGGCCATGGTGGCGATCGGCAGGCCCTCCTCCTCCGCGGCCGGCCACAGCCAATCGAGCGTGCCATCGCAAGGCCAGGTCTTCTGATCCGCGCGGATCAGCGGATAGCGCAACCCGCATTGCCCCGGCCGGTCCCGCCAGCCCTTCAGCAGCGCGCGGCTGGTCTCGGGCTGGTCCAGCGGCACCTGGCCGAGCACGGCGAAACGGTCCGGGTATTTCGCGGCGGCGGCTTCCGCCAGCGCATTGGCGTCCGGATCCCAGGAGACCGGCGGATGGATCACCGCGCCATCGACGCCGGCCTCGGCCATCTCGGCGAGCAGCTCGTCCACCGTGAAGGCGGAGACCTGGCGATGGTCGCTGCCGGGCGTGCCGCTGGCCCAGATATGCACCTGCGCGTCGATGATCTTCATGCTCAGGCTCCCGGCAACTTCATGGCGGAGAAGCGGTTGTCCATGTGCTCGATCTCGAGGAACCCGGCATCGGAACCGAAGGCCTTGTAGATCGGGAAGGTCTTCAGCACGGCGAGTGTCGCCGCACTCTCCAGCGGCGAGATGAAGGAACAGTCGAGATCGAGGAAATGCTTCTGCCGTGTCCAATGCGCGAGTTGCGTCGCGGACAGCGCGAAGAATCCGGCATGCGGGTTCAGCGCGCGGCGGAAGGCGACCGGCGCGCGGCCCGGCATGGGCAAGTGCAGGAAATCCTCATCCGGCAGGGGCGCGCGCCAATGTTCCGTCGCTCCGGGGCGCAGATCGCCATCGATCCAGGTCTTGAGCGTCGGCCCCGCCGGGTTCCATTCGAAGCGGTTCGGCATCAGCAACCGCTTCCAGCCGAAGGCGTCCTGGAAGGCGCGCAGCCGATCGACGACGCCGGGATCGGCGATGCGCAGATCGTCCTCGGAATAGCAGAACAGGTCGTAGGCATTGCGCGTCTCGGCGAACAGGCGATGGGCGGCGAAGCCAAGCATGCGCGGATTCTCGACCGGCACCTTCACATGGCGGACGCCGCGCGCGCGGGCGAAATCCTCATCAAGAAGATGATCGGTGCCGTTGGTGATGACGCAGATATCGAGGCCATCGACCGCTCCGCGCAACCGGTCGAAGCGCTTGGTCTCGATGTTCAGCGTGGTCGTCGCGCCCAGGTTGCCGCGCCAGGAATCGATCGCCCGCCGCAGCACCGCTGCGCGCTGGTCGCGGCGGCGCTCGTCGGTGGAGGAATGGCGGGTCTCCGCCTCCCCCTTGAAGTAGTGCACCAGGGCGAGAAGGACGCGCATCAGCGCCCGACCGCGTAGCCCTGCATGCCGCGCGGATTGGCGCCGGCGCGGATGGTGCCGTCCGCCTCCCGTCGCGCGCCGGTCAACCGGCCTTCGGACCATTCCCCGCCCATTTCCGCGACATGGCCGCGCGCGAGCAGGTCTGTCAGCACCTCCGGCGCATAGCGCCCTTCGATCACCGCCTTGCCGGGCTTCGCACCGCGCGGCCAGAAGGAGCTGATCCAGTGCTCCGAATGGAAGGAGGGCAGGTCGATCGCCTGCTGGATGTTCAGCCCGTGATGGATCATGCGCATCAACATGATGGGCTGCCACTGGTCCTGCTGCTCGCCGCCCGGCGTACCGAAGGACAGCCAGGGCTTGCCGTCCCGCAGCACCATCGACGGCGACAGCGTGGTTCGCGGCCGCTTCCCCGGCTGCAACCCGTTCGGCAGCGTCTCGTCCAGCCAGAACATCTGGCAGCGGGACCCGAGGCAGAAGCCCAGTTCCGGAATCGTCGGGGAGGATTGCAGCCAGCCGGCGGACGGCGTGGCGCTGACCATGTTCCCGTCCTTGTCGATCACATCGACATGGCAGGTATCGCCGCCGGAAGCGCCGAGCCGCGACACGGTCGGCTCGCCCGAACCCATCGCCGCGGCGAGTTCCTTGGACCGCCGGATCGCCGCCGCATAGTCGGTGCGCGGCACCAGCCCATCCGGGCTGCCGGGGCGGAAGTCCATCGACGCCTTCTCCCCGACCAGCGCGCGGCGCGCATCGCTGTAGGCCGGCGAGAGAAGAGTGCTCATCGGCACATCGACGAATTCGGGGTCGCCGTAGAAGGCCTCGCGATCGGCGAAGGCAAGCTTCTGCGCCTCGATGACATGATGGACGAAGTCCGCACCCACCGGGTCCATCGCGCCCACGTCGAAGCCCGCCATCAGCGCCATGGTCTGGAGCATCGCCGGCCCCTGGCTCCAGGGGCCGCATTTCAGGACGGTATCGCCGTGGTAGTCGAGCGTCGTCGGCGCCTCGATCCCCGCCGACCAGCGCGCCATGTCATCGGCGGTCAGCACACCCTTGTTGCGGCGGCCGGAGGTATCCATCGCCTCGGTGGTCGCGACAAAGCGGCCGATCGCCTCGGCGACGAAGCCGCGATACCAGGCGGCGCGGGCGGCATCGACCTGCTTCTCGCGGCTGCCGCCGGCGGCCTCGGCTTCCTTCACCACGCGCTCGTAGGTGTCGGCCAGCACCGGGTTGGCATAGACGCCATTCGGTTCCGGCCCGCCATTCTTCAGCCACAGCGCGGCGGAGGTCTTCCATTCCGCCTCGAAAAGCGGCCGGACGCTTTCGATCGTCGCGCGGATGCGTGGGACCATCGGCGCGCCGTGGCGGGCATAGCCGATCGCGTAGGACAGCACGTCCCGCACGGACCACGTCCCGTGGTCGCGCAGCATCAGCATCCAGGCGTCGAAGGCGCCGGGGACAGGTGTGGCGAGCAGGCCGGTGCCGGGCATGATGTCCATGCCCAACTGGTCGCGCACCAACCCCACCGTCAGGCCAGAAGGCGCCGGCCCCTGGCCGCAGATTACCTGCTGTGACCCCGTCCGCACGCTGTGCAGGATGATGGGGCAGTCGCCGCCCGGGCCGTTCAGATGCGGCTCGACGATCTGCAGCGCGAAGCCGGCGGCGGCGGCGGCGTCGAAGGCATTGCCGCCGCGTTCCAGCACCGACATGCCGACCTGACTGGCGATCCAATGCGTCGAGGCGACGGCCCCGAAGGTGCCGATGATTTCGGGACGGGTGGTGAACATGCTGGGCGCCTCCTTGGCGGGGAAGCCGATCATCTCCAGCGAGGTGACGGACATCGGCCTTGGTCCTCGGTCTTGTGCTTCGGTTCGTCGCGCAGCAAAGGGGGCGCGTCAATCCTGCGGGAGCGAAGGGCGATGCTGGTGGCGGTGGTGGGCCCTTCCGGGGCGGGCAAGGATACGCTGATGGGTCTTGCCCGCGCGCGCCTGGATGGCGATACGCGCTTCCGTTTCGTCCAGCGTGCCATTACCCGCCCGGCCGAAGCGGGCGGGGAGGCGCATCGGCCGCTCGACGTCGTGGCCTTCGATACCGAACGCGCCGCCGGCGCCTTCGCCCTGCACTGGGGCGCGCATGGCCTGTTCTACGGCATTCCGCGCGACATCGCGGCGGACCTCGCCGCGCGGCGCGTGGTGGTGGCGAACCTGTCGCGCGGCGTGCTGGCCGATGCGGCGCAGCACTTTCGGCTGCGCGTGCTGGTGGTGACAGCGCCCGTCGCGGTGCTCGCCGCGCGCCTCGCCGCGCGCGGGCGCGAGACGGCCGAGGACATCGCCGCCCGCCTCGCGCGCGAGATGACGCTGTCACCAGGCCTCGACGTGGTCACCGTGATGAACGACGCGACGCCGGAAGACGGCGCCGCGCGCGTCGTCGCCGAGCTTACCCGCGCAGCGGAAGACGCTCGGCGATCGTGAAGGGGGCGCCGGGCGCCGGCTGAACGAACAGGCTGACCGCCGCCACGCGACGCGTGCGTGCCGGCACATCGCCGAGGAATTCCGTCACCGCCGGCATCAGCACTGCCTTCTCCTCGGGGGCGAGGCGCCGCGTCAGCGTGACGTGGAAGCGCCATTCCTCGAAGACATAGGGGTAGCCCCAGCGAGTCAGATGGTCCCGCTGCACCTCGGTCAGGCGTTCAGGTCGGCGGCGGGCGACCTCGGCCGCATCGGGCGGCGTGCGGTGGTCGTCCAGCGCCGTCACACAGGCATCGGCGAAGGCGTTGAGCGCCGGGCAGGGGGCGTCCTCGCGCAGGGCGAGGAAGCCATCGAGGTCATGCACAGACAGCGGCGGCAACTCGAAGGGTGCGGTGCGCGCGGCCAGTTCCGCCGTCGCGTCCCGCGCCGCCGCATAGCCATTGGCCAGCCGGAAGGGCGGCTTCAGCGTCGCGTGCAGCCCATAGCCGCGCGGATCGGCGGTGGCCTGCGCGACGTCGATGCCGTCCACCGCCGGCTGCGCCAGAGCCGCCCCGGTCGCGGCGTCGCGGCCGAGCCAGGTGCTGCCGCGCTCATGCAGCGCGTCCTCTTCCTCCGGTGCCCAATATAGCGCGAGCCGGTAGGGCGTCATGCGACGCGGCTGCCCTCGCGCCACACCCGGCGCACCACCGGGATGTCCTGCACCGGGCGGACCTGCACGAGATCGGCGCGCAGCCCTGCCTCCAGCCGGCCGCGATCGGGCAGATGGGCCATGCGGGCTGGGGCCTCGGCGATCATCGCGACCGCCGCAGGCAGGGTGATGCCAGTCTGCTCCACCGTGCGCCAGGCGGCCTCGATCATCGATGCCGGGACGTAGTCGGAGGCGAAGGCGTCGGCCGCACCCGCGCGCACCAGGTCGGCGGCGGCGACATTGCCGGAATGGCTGCCGCCGCGCACGATGTTGGGCGCGCCGGCGATCACCGCGACACCGGCATCGCGCGCCGCCTCGGCGGCTTCCATCGCCACCGGGAATTCGCTGATGACGATGCCGTCGGCGAGGTTGCGGCGTACCTCCTCGGCCGAATCGTCGTCGTGGGAGGCGACCGGCAGGTCGCGATGGCGGATGCGGTCGAGCAGCCAGCGGCGCTGCGGTTCGCGCAGGCGTTCGCGCTGCGCCAACAGCTCCGCGATGCGGCCCTGGACCTGCTCGACCGTCATGCTGGTCTGCTTGCGGCGCATCGTGACGTAGCGCGGGATGTCGCGGTACTGGCCGACGCCGGGCGAGTGATCCATCAGGCTGACCATGCGCACCAGCGGATGATCGGCGACCGGGTCCATCGCGGGCACCATGTCGGCGGCGGGCATTTCGCAGCGCAGGTGCAGGAAATGCTCTGCGCGCATCACACCAGCGGCGGTCAGCGCGTCGAGATCGGCCACGCCGTCGAGGAAGGTCTGCCCGCGCCCCTGGTCGAAGCCAAGGTCGCCGAGGCAGAGCGCATCGAACACCGTGGTCACGCCGGCGGCCGCGCATTGCGCGTCATGCGCGATCATCGCGGAGCGTGACGGCCAGCGGGCATTCTGCCGCGGCTGCACCTGGCGCTCGAGGTTGTCGGTATGCACATCGACCACGCCCGGGATCAGGTGATCGCCCTCGAGGTCGCGGGCCGACAGCGCATGGCTGCGGCCCGGCTGCACATCGGCGATGCGCCCGTCGCGGATCACCAGCGTGCCGGCAATGGCCTCCCCGGGCAGGACGAGGATGGCGTTGGTCAGGATGGTCTCGTCGGTCATGCGGCGTCCTGTTGGGGAAGCACGTCGAACAGGCGGTCGGCCACGGCCTCGCGCACCTCGGCATCGTGGAAGATGCCGATGATGGCGGTCCCTTCCGCCTTCGCCTGGTTGATCAGGGAGATCACGATGGCGCGGTTGGCGGCATCGAGGCTGGCCGTGGGTTCGTCCAGCAGCAGCACCGGGTAGCCCGGCGCGAAGCCGCGGGCAAGATTCACCCGTTGCTGCTCGCCGCCCGAGAAGGTCGCCGGCGGCAACGCATGCAGGCGGTCGGGAAGGTTCAGGGTGCGCAGCAGAGCGGTGGCGCGCACCAGCGCGTCCTCGCGGGCCACGCCGCGGGCGACCAGCGGCTCGGCCACGATGTCGCGCGTCGCGACGCGTGGGATGACGCGCAGGAACTGGGAGACATAGCCGAGCGTCTCCCGCCGCGCCTCGATCACCGCGCGCGGATCGGCGGTGACGAGATCGAGGTCGGCCCCGCGATGGCGCAGGATGATCCGCCCCGCGCCGGCGCCGTAATTGCCGTACAGGCATCGCATCAGGGTGGACTTGCCCGCCCCGGATGGTCCCCACAGGGCGACGCATTCGCCCGGATGCACGGCGAGATCGACGCCGCCGAGGACCGGGATATGCGTCCCGCCCTGGAGGTGCAGGGTGAAGGCCTTGCCGAGGCCGTCGGTGCGCAGGGCGGGGGTCATGCCGCGAGCACCGAGGACACGAGCAACTGCGTATAGGGATGCTGCGGGTCGTCCAGCACCCGGTCGGTCAGCCCCTGTTCCACCACCTGGCCGCGCCGCATCACCAGGATGCGGTCGGCGAGCAGCCTGGCGGCCGCGATGTCATGCGTCACGATCAGCACCGAAAGCCCCAATTCGCGCGACAGCGACCGGATGAGGTCGAGCAGGCGTGCCTGCACCGACACGTCCAGCCCGCCGGTCGGTTCGTCCATGAAGACCAGCCTCGGATGCGTCACCAGCGTGCGGGCGATCTGCAACCGCTGCTGCATGCCGCCCGAAAAGGTGCGCGGCAGGTCGTCGATGCGTGAGGCATCGATCTCGACGCGCGACAGCCAGGACAGCGCCTCCGAGCGGATATTGCCGTAGTGGCGCGCGCCGACAGCCATCAGCCTTTCGCCGACATTGCCGCCGGCCGAGACTGCCAGCCGCAGCCCGTCGCGCGGGTTCTGGTGGACGAAGCCCCATTCCGTGCGCATCAGGCGGCGGCGCGCGGCCTCGCCCATCGCCAGCACATCCTGGCCGCACCACTGCACGCTGCCGGCATCCGGCTCCATCATGCCCGACAACACGCGCAGCAGCGTGGTCTTGCCCGAACCCGATTCACCGACGATGGCGACGACCTCGCCGGCGGCGACGTCGATCGCGACGTCGATCAGGGCGGGGATGGCACCGAAGCGCAGCGTCAGGCCCTTCGCTTCCAGCAGGGGGGTCAGGCCGGCGGCCTGCGGGGCATGTGTCATTCGGCGGCCTCCTTCGCGGCGTCCGCCTGGCGTTCGGCGCAGAAATCGGTATCGGAGCAGACGAAGAGCCGCCCGCCCGCATCGTCGGTGATCACCTCGTCCAGATAGGTGTCCCGGCTGCCGCACAGCGCGCAGGCATGCGGGGCGCGGATCGGACGGAAGGGATGGTCCTCGAAATCCAGGGACCGCACATCGGTGTAGGGCGGGATGGCATAGATGCGCTTCTCCCGCCCGGCGCCGAACAATTGCAGCGCCGGCATGCGGTGCATCTTCGGATTGTCGAAGGCCGGGATGGGCGAGGGCGACATCAGGTAGCGGCCATTCACCATCACCGGATAGTCATAGGCCTTCGCGATATGGCCGAGCCGGGCGATGTCCTCATAGAGCCGCACATGCATCAGCCCGTAGTCGGCCAGCGCATGCAGGCGCTTGGTCTCGGTGCGGCGCGGTTCCAGCTTGAACAGCGGCTCCGGCTGCGGGACCTGGTAGACGATGATCTGGTCCTCGCGCAGTTCACGCTCCGGAATGCGGTGGCGGGTCTGGACGATGCTCGCTTCCGCGGTTCGGTCCGTCACCGCCACGCCGGCGGTGCGGGTGAAGAAGCGGCGGATGGAGATTGCGTTGGTCGTGTCGTCCGCACCCTGGTCGATCACCTTCAGCGTGTCGGCCGGGCCGAGGATCGCCGCCGTCACCTGGATGCCGCCGGTGCCCCAGCCATAGGGCAGGGGCATCTCCCGCGCGCCGAAGGGGATCTGGTGGCCGGGGATGGCGACAGCCTTGAGCAACGCGCGGCGGATCATCCGCTTCGTCGCCTCGTCCAGATAGGCGAAGTTGTAGCCCTCTAAAGTCCCGCTCATTCCGCGGCCTCCTGCATCGCCTGTTGGGCCGTGCGGCGGATGGTGCGCAGGTTTTCCAGTTCGCTCTGGAAATCGACGTAGTGCGGCAGCTTCAGATGCTCGACGAAGCCGGTCGCCTCGATGTTGTCGGAGTGATAGAGCACGAATTCCTCATCCTGCGCCGGGGCGGTGATGTCCTCGCCAAGTTCGCGTGCGCGCAGGCCACGATCGACCAGCGACATCGCCATCGCGCGGCGCTCGCCGTGGCCGAAGACCAGGCCGTAGCCGCGGGTGAACTGCGCGGGCTCGGTGCGGCTGCCCTTGAACTGGTTGACCATCTGGCATTCGGTGATGCCGATCTCGCCGAGTTCGATCGGGAAGCCGAGTTCCGGCGGCGTGAATTCCACCGCGATATGCCCGACGCGGATCTCGCCGACGAAGGGGTGCGCATTGCCGTAGCCGCGCTGCGTCGAGTAGCCGAGCGCGAGCAGGAACCCTTCATCGCCGCGCGCGAGATTCTGCAGGCGCACCGGCCGTTTCGCGGGGAAGGCGAGGGGCTGGCGCGTCAGGTCGCCCGGCTCGCCATCCGGCGTGGGTTCGCGCTGCATCAGCCCTTCACGGGCCAGCAACTCGGTCACGCGCGGCACCGCGGCGACGGCCGCCGGCGCTTCCGGCGCGGCGGCGGGCGCCCCGCCTTCCGCCGCCAGCGCGAAGTCCAGCAGGCGATGCGTGTAGTCGAAGGTTGGCCCCAGCACCTGGCCGCCGGGCAGGTCCTTGTAGGTCGCGCTGATGCGCCGGCGCAGCCGCATGCGCGACGTCTCCAGCGGCTCGCTCGCACCGAAGCGGGGCAGGGTGGTGCGATAAGCGCGCAGCAGGAAGGCGGCCTCGATCAAATCGCCCTTGGCCTGCTTGATCGCCAGCGCGGCGAGGAAGCGGTCATGGCAGGACCCTTCCGCCATGACGCGATCCACCGCGAGGCCCATCTGCTGTTCGATCTGCGTGACCGTCAGTTCCGGCACGGTGGGGTCGCCGCGCCGCGTCTCGTCCAGCCAGGCATGGGCGGCGCTGATCGCCCGTTCCCCGCCCTTGACCGCGACATACATGCTTCAGCCCTCCGCGATCGTGACGCCGCGGGGCAGGGCAGCGAGCCGGTCCCCCGCGCAGAACACGACATCGACGCCGCGGGGAAAGCCCGCGCGGTTCTTGACCCAGGCCGCCACGAACCCGGCCGGCGCGCCATCGACGAGCAGGCGATGCTCGGTCTCGATGCCGGGGCCGGTCAGGCGCCAGCCTTCCCCTTCGGCGAGGCCGGCGACCTGGATCACCAGCGTGGCGCCGCCCTGCGGTTCCTCCTCGCTGCCCTGCGCCAGGGCGGACAGCGCCGGCGCCGTACCGGTCGCCAGCACGAAGGCGGCGCTCGCGGCGGCTTCCAGCGGCATCCCGCAATGGAAGCGCAACCAAGCCTCTGCCTCCGGGCTGGCATCATGAGCGAAGCCGGTATCGGCATCGGCGAGCGTCAGCAGCACGGCCGCCGCCGCCTGGTTCAACGGCGCGGGCGGGCGCAGCGCAGCGCCGGCACGTTGGATGCGGCCCGGGCGGCTCATCGCCTCCAGCACCGCACGGAAGGCCGACTGCGCGTCGAGGACGGGGTCGGTGAAGCCGGGGGTCAGGATGTTCATCGTGTCGTCTGCATCGCCAGGAAATCCACTCGCGTCGCCGCGGCGCGGCGTGCTTCCGCGTCGCGCGCCGCCTGCTGGCGCCGGGCCAGCGGCGCGATCACGCCATCCATCAGCGCGTCCCGCCGCACCGGGTCCTGCAACGCCGCATCGACCAGCGCGGCGAGCTCCGCCTGCCGCTTGTCGCGTCCGGCGACATAGGCGTGGCCAACTGCATCCCCGAGCCGCACGGCGCAACGCGTGACGGTCATCTCGCCGAGGTTGAAGCCCGCGCCGTCGCCGCCGGCACGGCCGCGCACCATCACGAGGCCGGTCTCGGGCGGGCGCAGCCTTTCATGCGGCGGCAGGGCGGGCAGTGGGGCGAGGAGGGCGGCGATCGCCTCGGCCTCGGCACGGGCGAGCACTGCCATCCAGTGGCGGCGCTCGGGGTCGGGATGGGGTGCGTTCTGGGTCATCGGATTTGTCTAGACAGTTAGACGTCCATCCGCCAGAAAGTCCACACGGATATCCCACGGACATGACCGGTGATGGTTGAAGTTTCGATGACAGGGGCGCCGCTGGCGCGCGGGCAGGGTGTCGCGCTGTGGCGCCAGATCGCCGCGACCATGGAAGGCGAGATCGCAAGCGGCACCAAGGCCGCCGGCGAGCGCCTGCCAACGGAGGCGGCACTGACGACGCGCTTCGGCGTGAACCGGCACACGGTGCGCCGCGCGCTTGAGGACCTGGAGGCGCGCGGCCTGATCCGCGTCGAGCAGGGCCGTGGCGCCTTCGTCGCCGAGGACGTGGTCGATTACCGGCTCGGCGCGCGCACCCGCTTCTCGGAACTCGTGCGCGGGCAGAACCGCGAACCGGCCGGGCGCATCCTGCGCATCGGCGAAATCCCGGCTGAGACGCAGCTCGCCGAGGCGCTCGGCATTCGCCGCGGCCGGCATGTGCTGCGCATCGACCGGCTCGGTCTTGCCGATGGGCGGCCGGTGGTGCTCGGTGCGCATCACCTGCCGCTGCCGCGCTGCGCGGCCGCCGCCGATGCGCTCGAGACCAAGCCATCGATCACCGCAGCGCTCGAGGCCTGCGGCATTCCGGACTACCGGCGCCATTCCTCCCGCATCACGGCGCGCCTGCCGACGCCGGAGGAAGCCGATCTGTTGCAGCAATCCCGCTCGCGTCCCGTGCTCGTCGCGGAATCCCTCAATGTCGATCCGGCGGGACAGCCGGTGGACTGGACCATCGCGGTCTATGCCGCGGGGCGCGTGCAATTGGTGGTGGAGCCCTGAGCGCATGGACTGGACATTGACCAACGGCAACGTTCTGCGGGACGGGGCCATGGAGGCGGGTGCGCTCGCCCTGGCGGACGGCCTGGTGGCCGAGGCTGCGCCAGGGGGTGCCGGGCGCTTCGACGCCTCGGGCCTGCTGGTGCTGCCGGGCATCGTGGACATCCATGGCGACGCGCATGAGCGGCAATTGCAACCACGGCCGGGCGTGGACCTGCCGGTCGGTCTGGCGCTGCGGGATTCCGCCGCGCAGCTGATCGCGAGCGGCATCACCACCGCCTATCTTGGCGTGACGCTGTCCTGGGAGCCGGGGCTGCGGTCCCTGGCCGCGTGGCGCGCGCTGAAGGCGGCGCTGCCGGCCGCGCGCGCGAAGGCCGCGACCGACCTGCGCGTGCATCTGCGCTTTGAGGCCGACAATTTCGACGCGCTGGAGGATGCGCTGGATGGCATCGCCGACGGGTCGGTGCATCTGCTCGGCTTCAACGACCACACCATGGCGATCGTGAAGAAGCTCGGCGATCCCGTGCAGACGGCGAAATATGCCGGGCGCGCGGGCATGGGCGCGGGCGACTTCCGGACCCTAGCCGAAGGCGTGGCGGCGCGGCGGGACCAGATCCCGGCCGCGCGCGAACGTCTCGCCGCAGCGGCGGCCGCGGCGGGCATCCCGGTGCTGAGCCATGACGACGCGACGCTGGACGATCGCGCCCATTACCGGGCCTTCGGCGCCACGATCTGCGAATTCCCGATGGCCGAGGCGGTCGCCGCCGATGCCCGCGCGGCGGGCGAGCATGTGGTGATGGGCGCGCCCAATGTGGTGCGCGGAGGCAGCCATCTCGGCTGGGCGTCGGCCGCGCCGCTGGCGGAACGCGGCCTCGTGACGGTGCTCGCCTCCGACTATGTCTGGCCGGCGATGCTGGAAGCCGCCTTCGCGATGGTGAAGCGGGGCGTGCTGGACCTGCCGCGCGCCTGGGCGCTGGTCTCCGCCAATCCCGCCGAGGCTTGCGGCCTGCACGACCGCGGGCGGCTGGCGCCCGGCTTGCGGGGGGACGTGGTCGTGGTGGACCCGGCGGTGCCGGCGCCGGTGGCGGTGTTCGCGGCCGGGCGGCTGGCCTGGCTCGCGCCGGGGGCGGCAGGTCGTATGGCGGCGTAGCGCCGCCTAGGCCGGCTTGCGTGGGGTGTCAGCCGCGCCCCACGCGCTTGCGGCCGAAGGGGGCGAGGGGTTTCTGCGCTTCTGCTGCGACGCAGCCGAGTTCCGGGAAGATGCCCTCCGACAATCGGGTCATCTCCAGCGCCGCTTCCAGCCTTTCGCACTCCGCGCGGGCGGCGCGGTGTCGTGCCTCGGCAGCCTCGAGCGCGCGGGACGCGGCCTCGAGTGCAACACATGCCAAGACGTAGGCGTCCCTTTCCCGCCCGGCCATCCATGAGCCTCCTGCTATTGGGCCCGAGGGCCGGGCGGCAGTCTAGCCGGGCATCCCACCGGAACCGCAACGCATGGGACGGAAAATTCTGGAACTGTGTCGAAAATTAACTGGCTTCAAACGGTGGCGCTTGGCCGCTTCGGTTTCGTTGCGATGTCACTCACCGTCTTGCGAGTAATATTCGCCCAACCGAAGATACAATGGCGCTTGCTGCGCAAGGCGCATGGCTGAAGGCGAAAGCCATGCGCTGAGGTAGGGCGAATTACAAATCGATACATTACATCCTGATTAACTACAGGATCGGCCGCTGGTGCGCTTCTGCCGCATGTCCAATGCTGTGAGTCGGATATCTTCAGGCAGCAACGGCGATGGTCGGGCGAAAACTCCTCGTCGAGGGTTGGCGTGGCATCAACCACTCCTACGCCATGGTGAATCAATGGCAGATCCTTGAATTGGCGCGCCGGGGGATTGCGATTCGCTTCCACGACGCACCGTTCTTCAAGGCGTCCTGGAATGGCCGCGACAACGCGGCCGGTTTCGATACCCACCAGACCCGGCTGATCGCCAGCCTCCGCGCGCCGGATGCCGATGACCCGATGGATGCGACCTTCCGCATCGCCTATCCCTATGATTTCTCGTCTGGCCGGGCGGGGCGACTCGTCGTTTTCGGCACCTCCGAGGATGGCTCCATCGAGGGCATGGTGCGCGACGGGGTGGATGTCGCGACGGCGCGAAGCCATGGCGTGAAGGTCGTCACGCCCTCGGCCTGGTCGAAGCATGGCTTCCTTGCCTATGGCTTCACCGAGGCCGAGGTCAGCGTCATCCCCCATGGCGTCGATCCGACCCTGTTCCATCCCGCCGGCGCGGCCGAACGGGAGCGACTGCGAAGCATGCTGCGCTTCGGCCCCGAGGATTTCGTCCTGCTGTCGCTCGGCAGCATGTCGCGCAACAAGGGCATCGACCTGCTGCTGCGGGCCTATGCGATCCTCAAGCAGCGCCATCCGCGATTGCGGCTGGCGCTGAAGGATTCGTCCGACCTCTACGGGTGGCAGGGGCAGGGCGTGCTGCGCAACCTGATGGCGGGCCCGCATGCGGGCGACTTCACCGAGGCGGCGCTGCGCGGCATTTCCTTCATCTCGCGCAACCTGAACCTGCGGCAGATGCAGGCGATCTATGCGGCCGCGGATTGCTACGTCTCGCCCTATCGCGCCGAGGGCTTCAACATGCCGCCGCTTGAGGCCGCGGCGTGCGGCGTGCCGATCATCGTGACCAAAGGCGGATCGACCGATGACTACTTCGATCCATGCCTTGGACATGCGGTCGAAAGCCACGTCGTGACGGATGCCGGGCGGCGCACGCTGGAACCGGATCTCGATTCGCTCATCGCTGCGATCGAGGTCGTGATGGACCGGCCCAACGCGGTCGGCGGGCAGGTGGGCAGCAGCCTGGTCCATGAACGCTTTTCCTGGCAGGCGGTCTGCGACGCGCTTCAGGACGTGCTGTTCGACGCGCGCTGAGGCTGCCGCGGTGACACTGGCGTGATCCGCTTCTGTTGCGACGGCGCGTCGGCGCTGCCACGATGGCGCGCATGTCCTACGGGAAACTCGCCGTATTGGGAGCGGCCGTTGTCTCCGCGATCTACGCGATACTGCTGGCCGGCCTGTATCATGCCGGAACGTGGATGGTCCGGCAGGACGGATCCCTCCTCGAGATAGATTGGTTCCCGCTCTACGCCGCCGGTCGCCTCGCACTCGAAGGTCAGGCGGCGGAGGCGTACCAATGGCCGGTCCTGCATGCCATGCAGTCAAGGCTCGGCAGCGGTCCGTATGGCGGCTGGCTCAATCCGCCCAGCTTCTTTCTGGTTCTGGCGCCGCTGTCGATGCTGCCTTACGTCCCGGCCACCCTTGCCTGGCTCGCCGGGACAATCGGCATCTTCTGCGCCGGCATGTGGGCTGCCGCCCGTCGCATGGGTGCCATCGCGCTGGGCCTCGCGGCCCCTGCATCCTTCATGTGTGCGTGGCAGGCGCAGAATGGCTTCCTGACGGCGGGGCTGCTCGGAATCTGGCTCGGATTTCTCGACGGCCGGCCCCGTGTCGCGGGCGTGGCCCTGGGGCTGATGACCTACAAGCCGCATCTCGGCATCCTGTTCCCCCTCCTGCTCGCCGTCAGTGGTCGTTGGGTCGTGTTCTGGACGGCGGCGGCAACGGCGGCGGTGATGGCGGGACTCTCCGCCGTGGTATTCGGGTCCGGCGCGTGGCTGGCCTTCCTCGCGTCGTTGGGCGGCAATGCGGACACCTATTTCGTGCAGGCGCCGATACCCGGGGCCATCCAACCGGTGATCCAGTCGATCTACGGCGCGCTTCGGGTGGCGACGGGAGACAAGGGCATCGCGGCATTCGCCCATGCGGTCGTGGCCGCCGGGGCGGTGCTGCTGGCGCTCCGGCTCTGGGTTGCCGATGCCCCGGAAGGGGCCCGGGCTGCGGCGGCTCTCAGCGCTGGCTTCCTGCTCACGCCATACACCTTCCAGTACGACGCGCCCGCGCTGGCCGTGGCCGCGGCCTTCATTCTGCGCGAGCGCGGCCCCGGCCTCCAACGGTGGCTGGCGATCGCCGCCGTGCTGCTGCCGGCGCTGTCGCTGGTGACGCGCAATGGGTTCATTGTCCCGGCCGCCTGGCTGCTCATGCTCGTGTCGGCCATGCAGGGTCAGGGCTGGGCACGATGGCGCCGGGGACGCGCGCAGGCGGCATGAGGAGGCACTGAGTGGAGTGTGCTGCGGGCAGGTCTCCCGCAGTCGAGTCTGGTCATTTGATATCGACGATGCGGCAGGCGGCAAAAACCGCCGCCCAGCAGTGAGACGTTGCCCGCTGGGCTCGACTGCCGGGCTGGAGCCTACGGTGTAGGGCGTAACGGCTCGTTTTACCGCATCGCGGGCAATGGCGACCGGCGACCGCCGTGCAGCACAAGCCCGAGGGCAAGAAGGCCCAGGCCGAACAGGGCGAGCGTGGTCGGCTCAGGCACGGCGACGGCGATGCCGAACGGACCCATGACGTTTACCGTGCTGACTGCGCCACTCGCCCACGACTGCGGAAGGTAGGTGATGCGGACCAGCATATCGTCGTGGTCGTCGTCCACCGGGTTTCCATCATCGAGGAACAGATAAACGCTATCGCCGCTGAGTGCGCTGCCCGAAGCCACCGTTCTCGGATCGAAGGTTGCCAGGAAGTTCGCCTTCGCCGTCTGGTTGTTGGGATTCGATCCGTTGGCCACCGTCGTCGTGCCAAGACCCCCGCCATCGACGATGAAGCTGAAATCGAGGACGCCCGCCGCAAAACTCACCACGGTGCTGCTGAGAGGCGTTGCGCCGTTCGTCGCGCGGTTGATGCCGTCAAGCGCAGCTCCGGTATCGCCGGTGGTCGTCGAAAGCACCACGCCTTGTGCGGCGAACTGGTTCCTGTTGGCGGACTCGGCACCGAAGTAATCGATCCGGTAGCTGCCGGCGACGCCGATGACGTTGGCGCCATGCCAGCCATAGCCCGGACCAGAGGCTTGAAGGCCCCACAAAGGAAGCATTTCGTTGCTGTTGCCCGCTGGGCTGGCTCCAAACGTGCCCGACGCGGAGGCGATATCCAGGGTTATCGAGGTGGCTCGGGCGCTCGTCGATGCGAGGCAAAAGCCCGCCACCGCGGCCGCCAGAACTACATTCCTTGCTTGCATCGCACGCCCCTTTGCTGCGCGCCCTCTGCCCGGCAGAAAAGCAAACTGCATGCCAAGGAAATATGTCTAACGCGCCAATGACTTAGGGTCGTGGTCAGGGTGATGATCGCGCAACTGTAAAAAATGCCAACAGTGACTCAACCGACCATTGAGGAGTTCGCGGAGGCATCGGTACCGGGCGTGGCCGCGATGGTGCAGCCAGTGCGCCCGGTCGGATGCGCCGCGCTTCTTCGCCTTGCGCAGGGTGTCCTGGCGATGGGGGTGATGATCTCGGCTTCTTCAAGGCCCGCTAGCGCGTCGGCGGCCCGGTGCGGCGTCCAGCCCGGCGCTTTCACCTGCTGCCATTCCCGCGCGACCGATTCGAAGTCTGGAGACGCCGCCGGCCGGGCTGCAGGGCGCTGGTGCGCGTCAGGCGGGACGGATCGACGCCGCGGCGCTTCCCGGCCTTGGCCTGATCGCGCGCCTCCCGAGCATCCGCCAACGAGACCTTCGGGCCCGCGCCGAGGGGGGAGAGCAACTTCTCCTCCCCGTCGATCTTGTCGCGTAGGTGCCGGAGCTTGCTGCCGGACGGCGTGACGAACAGGTGCAGGCGCCGACGTTGGGGAGACGATAGCCAGCCGCGCATGGCTCTGCCTTGCGCAGCTTCGTGTCCGTCAGTGGCAGGGGTGGAAAGCAAAAACCGCAGAAGGCCAAGCCTCTGCGGTTTGCAATGGAACACTTCGGAAGCGCCTGGGAGGGCGCCTGGCTCCCCGAGTAGGAGCCATCACATAGCCCATTGGCGTCCAATGAAATCCAATGCGCCCCTCGGAAACCATTGTTTTAGGCCGAATGCAGTGCCTAAATTGTCTAGACGCGTCCAACGCTATCCAGCCGAAGCGGCTGGTTGCCAAGGGGGCGCAAAAGGGGGCGCGAGTTAGAATGCGGGCTTCGGACCATGCTCACTGACAAGGCCCTCCGCAGCCTCTGCGGCGCCGATGGCCGGCACTCCGTCGGCGACGGCAGCGGCCTCTCGCTTCTCGTCCGCGGCGGGGGGAAGGAGGCGCGCTGGATCCAGCGCATCACCGTCGCTGGGAAGGTCCGCGAGGTTGGTCACGGCTCCTATCCCGACGTGTCGCTCGCCAGGGCGCGGGCGGCGGCGAAAGGGGTCCGCGACCAGGTCGCCGCGGGGGACGACCCGCTGGCCCTCCGGAACGCGAAGAAGGCCGCCAGCCAAGCGGCGGTCGTCCAGACGCTGAACGCCGCCCTAACGGCCTACATCGAAGCCCACGGCGCCGCGTGGCGGTCGGAGAAGACGCGCCGGCTCACGCGCACCAGCCTTGAGCAGCGCGCCGCCACGCTGTTGGCGAAGCCCGTCCGCGACATCGCGCTGGAGGACGTCAGGGCGACGCTGGCGCCGATCTGGACCGCCAAGCCCGTCCTTGCGCAGAAGGTGCGCGCTCGCTTGGAGGCCGCCCTGGAATGGGCCATTGCGGCCGGGTGGCGCAGCGGGCCGAACCCCGCTGCATGGCGTGGCGCGCTGCGGCCGCTGCTGGCCCGGCCCTCGGCCGTCACCCGCAACCGGCATCACCCATCACTGCCCTGGGAACAGGTGCCCGCCTTCCTCGCCGATCTGCGCGACCAGCACGGCACCGCAGCTCGCTGCCTGGAACTGGCGATCCTCACGGCCGTCCGGTCAGGTGAGGCGAGGGGAGCGGCCTGGGGCGAGTTCGACTTCGCCCGCGGGCTATGGACCATCCCCGCGCCGCGGATGAAGGGCAACCGCGCCCACCGTGTCCCCCTGTCAGCTTCCGCGCTGACCGCGCTGCGGGCGCTGCTGCCGGTCAAGGGAACACCACCGGCTGACGCCCTCCTGTTCCCCAGCGCGAAGGGCGAGGCCCTGTCCGACATGGCCCTGCTTGCCGTGCTGAAGCGCCTGCACGAGGGCGGCACCAAGGCCGGGGGTGTGGGGTGGCGTGATGAGGCCGGCGAGCGCGTCACGCCACACGGCTTCCGCAGCAGCTTCCGCAGCTGGGCAGGCGACACAGGGCAGCCGCGGGAACTCGCCGAGCACGCCTTGGCGCATGCGATGGGCAGCGAGACGGAGCGGGCCTATGCGCGATCAGACCTTCTCGCGCGCCGCGCGCGGCTCATGGAGGCCTGGGCAGAGCATTGCGAGGGGAGGGGGGGGTGGTTGAGGAGTCGGAGGAGCCGGCGGTGGTGAGGCGGTAGCGTGAAGGCCGGCCGGTCAACGACGAACGATGGCCTGAGCGGGATCGAAATTGGCCGGCGGTCGAATGCCTTCCCAACTGCGGGCGATGTTCCTGCAAACGGCTTCAACGTTGCGCATCATCTTGCGGTAGTTGCTCGGCGCACAAATGCGTTCCTGCCGGTGGCTGTGGAAAATGATGGCGTGCTCCGGGGAAGGCTTCGTTCCTTTCTGTCCCTGGGTCGAAGCGACGTATTCGTGCACAAGAACCGCGGCATGCTTCATGCCCATCTCACATTTGACCTGCGCTTCGGTCGTTCGCGGCATAACACCTTTAGCGAGGTCAACGACCACTGCACCGACCAGATCCACTCCGCGCGGACGGCGCACGAGGATGTGCGCGGTGGGCTGCACGCTGACGTTCACTCCCTCGATTTTGAGCGGTGTCGCCGCTGGGGCCCGCGTCAACGTAAGCCCAGCGAGCGCGAGCGCATTTAGGCTTCGCTCGAATGATTCCAGCGCGCGGATCTCGTAGTTGATATTCTCTTTCTGTGTTGGATTGGATGCGGTCAGCCTTTCCTCCTCCAGCTGCATCCGGCAGCGGGAGAGAATGCTCAGGTCGCGGGTTGGGCTTGCAAGGAAGCTGGCAACTGCCTGCCGCAGATGGCGATAGACGAGTGTTCGCGCTATGCGCTCATATCGCATGTCTCGGAGCATCGTCTCACGTGGGCCATCCTCGGCGGCCATGTACTCGCCGAGTTCGAGCACCGTGAAGCGGGGTCGAGTGTTAATGCGCCAACGGGCATCGGAGCGGACCATGCATCATCTCCTTTTTGCGGCAACTCTCCGCGACGGGAGAGAGCTATGCATCTCACCGATCTCCCTCGATGCCTACGAGGCCAACTCGCTTCAGTCGTTGGGCGACGACACGGGATACTTCATCTACGAGGCGGACCCACGTTCAGTTGGCCAAGGCATCGAGGTACTCGGCAAGGCCACCTCATACGAAGCGGCCATGAGGCTCGTGGAAGTTATCGCTGCATCGCTCCTACGGAACGACACCGATGAGGCGGGAGCGTGCAGCACGAGAAGTGCTGCACGCCATGCAGTCATCCGCGCGGAGGAAACGGGTCGCGCCCGTAGGTCCACTCGGTCTGCCACTTCCCGTCGCGGCCCTGAACCAGAACCTGCGCCGGCGTCCCCTTAGCCCACGTTGTCTTGGCCGCAGAAACGGCGGCTGCGGCTGCGGCCTGCTGGGTCGCGTAGACCCAGCGCTTCTCGCCGAGCTTAACGATCCAGCCTTCGTCGGATCGCAGGACGTAGTACGTAACGCGTGTTGCAGTCGTACTCATTGAGCTTTCCCCTTTCTCGGGAACAGCGGTGTCGAACACCGCGCTGTTACACGGAGAGAATCGCCAGTGCCCTTGCATCGCTGCTCGGTCAGGGCGAATGTCAGGGGAGGAGGCCGTTGGCGCGGCCTTCCTCCAGCGGCCGTCTAGGCCGTCGGTCCAGAACTGCCGGTCCCGCGCGAGCGGGGCCGGTTTGGGCGCCGGTAACCACGGGTTGAAGTGGCCGCCTGTTAACCGGTTCTCGCGCCGCCCTTCACCATTCGGATTCGCGCAGCGGCGGCAAGTACCCTGCGCCGAATGTCTATCTGCGTACAAGATGTAGTCTTGCAACAGTCGCAGGCCTACCACATGGAGTGGGCGCAAGACCCCTTGCTAAAGGTCTGTGGATTGTCTCGGTTGGAAAATTGTTCCTAATTTGTTCCGGTTAATGGCGTGGTTTGCCCACCAGTGCTGTCGAAGGTGCGCAAGGTCGGCGGCTCCCACTCGCCAGTTCTGGTGAGCTCAGGCGGCGGCCGAACCGCGGGCGTGCTGCTTCCCTTTCAACTGGCGGGAGATGCAGGATCATCCCGGAACCGGGTGGGAGGATCCAATGCGACTGCCGGCGGCGACGCTCGACATCTTGGCACGGGGGCTGGGGCTCGCGGCGCTTGTGTTGGGCGCGCTGGCCGGGACCTGGATTGGATCTGCGATCCCCAACCGTGTCCCGCGGGCTGGCTCACCGGAACATCTGGCGTGGGTAGAGTGCCGTCGCGAGCAGCCAGACAGGCCCTGCTACCCAGAGACATGGGACGCGGCGGACCTGCGCACTGGCCTTATGTTTGGCGGCGCCTCAATGGTCGCGCTGTTCCTAGTCCGGCGCATACGGAGGGGCAAGGAGCCAGAGCGCTAGCCTTGCTGCCCGCCCAAGGGCAGGGCGATGTCAGGCCTCGGGCCCGGCCTGCTCCGCCTTCAGGCCGGCCTCGAGCAGGTGGCGGCCGGCACTGCCGCAAGGCTATCGCCGCCCCACCCTTGCGGCGCGGGGTGGCGCTCGATCTGTGCGGGCAAGTCCCGCAGCCATGCGGGCCGATCGGTAGAGGGCGCTCCGCGAAGCGTCGGCAACACGCTGCGTTGTGCTGGGCCAGAACAGGCCGCCACCAGACACACCGCCACGGCCAAGCATAGGCCTCGTGCCATCATCGCGCTGCCTTCAGACCTCCAAATGCCCGTGCTGCTCCGCCGATAGGTGCACCTCGCCAATAGCCTGATACAGTTCCTGCAGCGCCTGCGCGGCGGCGGTAGCCTTACTTTGCCAGCCCGGATTTGCCTGGATCGCGGGATGCTCGCACAGCCGCGTCTCGACCAGCTCGGCGAGCACATGCGCCATGTGCAGCGCCTCATGGCAGCCGAACGTGCCTGGATCGAACCTGTCTGCGCTCACCGCCCGCGTTCCTTTGGCTCGTGCGCCGCCATGCCCTGCGCGCGGGCGATGATGCCGAGGGCGCTGCGCTGGTATCGGTATTCCTTGACTGTCCCGTCAGCGAGCCGCCGCCGCACGACCTTTTCGGAGGATGGCATTGATGGCTTCCTGCACCGCCAGATCGTGGGTTTGGGACCGCGACGCTACGCCGCCCGAGAATGCCGCGTCCACCTTGTCCCGGTCCCAGCGCGGCTGGCGCGGCCCAAGGTGGTAGGACGGCTCGGGCAGCTTGCCGGCGCGTTGCAGGCGCGAGATGGCGTCCACGCGCACGCTGATGTGGCGGGCGAGCGCGTCGCGGTCCAGCCAGCGCGGTGGGGCATCACTCATGGCGCTTTGATTTACGTTCTCGTCTCAGCCGCTCAAAGCGCTCGCGCACTCTCTCTTGCGCCGAACGCGGGCGCCAAGCCTGTGCAGTCCGCAGTTTCGAAGCGGAGAGTGCTGGGCGCCATTCGAGCGCTCTGATCACCCGCGTCATCTGCTCCTCCGTCAGAAGCAGCGTGCGGCCGCGCTTGACGACTCGTAAACCAGGATCTGCGGCCATCGCGTCCACCAACCGGCGGCGCGCCGTTCTCTCTGAGCACAACAGCAACTCAGCCAGGGCGGACAGCGGCTTGAGGACCGGCTCAGGCATCAGCGACTGTCACCCAGTTCCCGGCTTTAGCTTCCTCGGCCTGCGCGGCGAGTGCGGCTTCTTCTGCAAGTCCTGGGTCATCGCTGCCAGCACGGCGTCGGACGCGGACCCCCTTCTCCGACCCGGCGGGGGTGACGGTGCCGGTGATCCAAAGGCCGGCGCGACCGGGCCGGGGTGCGACGGTGAGCGGCATGCGTCCTCCAGCGCGGCGATGGCGCAACGATCGTAGCGGACCTTTCGGCCGATGCGCAGCACCGGGATTCCGTGCTGCTGCTCCAGGCGGCGCAAGGTGCGCTCACACACGCCGAGCGTGGCGGCGACGGACGCGCGGTCCAGATAAAACGGTCCCTTGGTGCGAGTGGAGCGAGGGACCACACGGACTGGGTCAGCCACCGCACTTCGACTCCCTTGGCGGTCTGAAATGCGACTGCTCGAAAGCATCAACGTCCTCTCGCCTGATGCGGATCGCGTTGCCGATGCGTAGATGCCCTAGGCGCCCGGATTGGATCAGCGTGTAGATGTGGGTCTCGCTGACCTGCCAGTGCTCCGCTAGGCGCGCGACGGTGAAATGGCGGGCGGGTTCGGCCATCCCGATCCTTTAGCAGGCCCTGCGCGCCGCCGTCCTCGGCACCGTGGGGTCGGGGCCACCGCGTTGCCCGTTCTGCAGCAGCCATTCGCGCAGGATGCGCTCCGTCTCCCTTACGGAGATAGCTTCGCCTTCTCCGCCTTCAGCCCCGCCTCGATTAGACGACGGATGGCCTCGGCGCGCGTTGGGACATGGTTCGCGTAGCGCCAGGCGTCGATCGCCGCGACCTCGCTCTTGGTCGCCATGATGGGCAAGCGCACGTCGCGCGGTTCCTGGTCCATGCAACAGACATACGCCACAGGCACAAGCGGCACAACAAACCGCTTGACCCGTCGGCTCCAACAGTGACTTGTATCACTTGTGCCTGTGGCACATCGGGAGAGGGCGGCGCGCCAACGCCATCCCTCTCCCTCACCGCAACCGCGACCCTTGGGAGATCGCGACCATGGCTGCGCATACCTACCACGCTGGCGATAACGCCGGTGGAATCCCCGTCACACCTCGGCCGATCGACCTGGACGAGCATCGCCGCGAGCGCATCGAGGCGCTGGTTGAGGTGCTGATCGGCATGCTCGATGCCGCGGACGAAAGCGACGACCGCGAGCCAGGCACCGATGACGACGCCTGCCCGGCCGAGGATCGCGCCATCGTACTAACGGGCACCTGGGGCTGGCTGCCCGGCGACCCTGACGACGCTGAGCCAGACGACGATCTTGAGGCCAGCGCGCAGCCGGCGGTGACGCCGGACAGCACCCGCCCGTCGGCGCTGCCCGTTTGGGTGCGGGGTGTCCTGTGATGCGCTGGCGTCAGATGGGGCCGGCCGATGACCGGCCCAGCCGTGCGGACGATGTGGTCCTGATCCGGCAAATACAGGCGAGTCGGCGCAAGTTCGCCGCCGCCCTGAAGTGCGGCGACAAGGCGGAGGTCAACCGTTGCAACATCGTCGTCGCCGAGGTGCAGGTCATGGGCCGCGAGGCCTGGGCCGCAGGGCGCGATGCGCTGGGGGTGAAGTTCATGGCGCTGCCCAAGGAACGGTGAACCAGGGGCCGCCGCGACGGGCGAAGTGACCCTGTCGCGCCGCTGCGATCGCCGTGGCGGCGCGGCATACTGGACGGCGGGGGATAGGTTGGCCTCCGATACGCCCGGACTCCGACCCGGGCTTCCCCCGTCTGACCTTCGGAGCGCGCATCGGAGGCGCGGGCAATGGAACTCGAAGACGATGAAGACGAGGACGCGTACGACGGCAACATTCCCTATCAGCTCGACGACCGTTGGCGCCCAGGGGACGAGGCACTACCTGGCAACCGTCCCCGGGGCTGGATGACGGCGGCGCAAGTTGTGGCCTGGGTCGTCTGGCGTGAGAACGTCACTGAATTTGACTGGCAGACTGCGTTCTACCCGGGCGCGGAGGAATGGCTCCGCCCGGGCATCCCATTCAGCACGCTGATGCAACTAGCCAGTGGCGCGCAGCCATTTGCGTCCAGCGAAGAGTTCCCGGCTTGGCTACGGGAGGCATTCGATCGCCTGGGCAGTTCCAACGGGCGGTTCGCTTTCGGCATGCCGGTTCGCGGTACTCGGGGCATGATGGATGCCCCAGAAGTTTGGCCAGCGGCCGCGCAAAACCTCTACGAGTGGATGAAGGGCGAATGGGTGCCGGATCCGCGTTGGGTGGGCATCCTTCGGCGCCCACAGGAGGAGAATGGCACCGACCCGGATCAATCGCTTGATGCGCAAAAAATCTGGGGGCTCGACGGCGGTTATGCGCGCTGTCGCCGGAATTTCGACTACTTCTGGAAGGGGGCCGAAGTTCTGCGCCGCACCCTTGCGATGGGGCAACTCGCTGCGTTTGGCCGAGAGGTGCCTGCAAGAGCGCCTGGGCGCATTCGGATCCCTGCCGACGTCTTCGCCGCACCCGTCGCGATTTGCGTTTCAGAGCTTCTGCCATGCACGTCGGAGGAGGCGCGGCAGGCCGAAACTCGCCCTTCGCCAATCTGGACCGATCTTCTTCTTGATGCTGAGGCCGTGGTTGGAGTGTGGCCGGAGTACGTCGCACCGGCTGAAGTCGATGGCATCGCAGCCGCGCCCGAAATCGCTGGCGGGACGGCGGCCGACACTTGGATGGCGGAGAAGGCTCGCGGGCGGAAGTACGACGACGCAATTGCGACCTGCATGAAGGAGACGGGCGCAACGAACCGCGCTGCGCGCGCGGCGTGGGCGCGGTTGCCGGGAGCAGTGCGGGGCAAGCGCGGCCCGCAGCGGAGCAGCTGAATTGCTGGCATTACTGGCATTGCTGACGCCAGTAATTCGTCGGTTGTCAGTGTTGGAAATCGCCCGCGCCGCCTGAGTATGTGGCTGTCGTCCACCGCAATGGAGCGACGACCACATGACGCCCGACCCGTCCACCCGCAACAAGCGCCCGCTGCCGCAGCCGCCGGCGGTACTCGATGATCCGTTGCTGACGCCGGCCGAGTTCGCTGCCGGGCGCCGGCAAGCCATCAGTACGCTGTGGCTGCATGTGCAGAAGGGCATCGTCCCGAAGCCCATCTACGTCGGTCCGAAGTCGCCGCGGTTCCGTCTGTCGTGGCTGACGCAGGCGGCCGCCTGATGCGCGCCGTCCTTGCCCTGGCTGGTCCCGCCCTCGCGCTGCTGATCTTGCTGGCGGTCGCCGGCCTGGCCCGCATCCCCCACTAACAACAACCCCCGCACGGCGGCTGCCTGCGGGGGCTGGGGAAGTACATTCGGGCTACTCGACACCCCGGATGTAGCGGAACCGGTCGCCGTTCTCAAGCCTGCCGTGCGGCCTTTCGCGAAAGGTCCACGACACCATGACCAAGCCCGAATCCTTGCGAGCGCTGCTCGCCGAAGCTGCCGAACTCCGCGCGCGTCGCGACCATGGCGCGGCAGAGATGGTCGAGCATATGGCCATCGTCAGCCTGCGCAGCACCATCGCTGCGGCACGGCCGCCGCAGAAGAAGCGGCGCGCAGCGCGGCGGAGGGCGGCGTGATGCTGGCGATCCCAACCCATCACAGCCCCGCCGCCCGCGGCATCTCCCCCGGCTGGGGGCAGTACGTCGGCGGCCGGCCCGTGATCGACCGCATGACCTGGGACGAGATCCTCGGCCTCCGCTACCTCGTCCACATGGCGGCCCTTGGCTGTCTCCATGAGAACCAATCCCGTACGGCGTCAGAATTGATGCGCGACGAAGCGTGGCTCGGCGAGGTGATCGCCGCGCGCGCCCGGCACATGGCGGGGGGCGGGCATGGCTGACCCCATAATCGTGCAAGCGCCGCCCATGACCGACGCGCAACGCGAGGCCGTGCGCGTCGCAAACGAAGGCGACCGGGTTTGGTTCGACCAGCATCGGGGCCGGAACTATCGCACGCGCCGGGCAGTGTTCGGCGAAGTCCCCACGCATCCCGACCTGATCGCCATCGTGCTGATCAAGCAGGTTCGCCGCGGCGCGCGCCTGCGGTTGGTCATCTACTCCGACAAGGGGCCGCCGGGTGAGGTCGGCGAGGATACGGCCCGCTTCCTTTGGGAGCAGGCCATGGCGGCCGATCCTGCGCACGCCCAGCTGCTCGCCAGCGCTGAGGCGGACATTCTGGCCGGGGAGGCGCGCCATGGCTGACGGCATGGGCCTCCACCCGCCCAGCACCATCACCTTCACCTGCTTCCGCGACCATCGGGCCGCCGAGAAGTGGGAGGTGACGGAGAGCTGGGACGAACTGGCGCAGCGTGTCCGCATCGAGACAAAGCAGAGGAAGGCGGATCTGCCATGGCTGAAGCTCGCACGGCTCGGCGCGCAGAAGACCGAGAAAGGCAGCCTGCGTCATGACGCCAACGTGTTGGAGATCACCGGCATCGAAGGCGACTACGATGGTGAGCAGCACGATCCCGCCTATGCGATCGAGAGGCTGCATGAAGCCGGCGTAAGGGCGATGGTCTACACCAGCCCTTCGCACACCGAGGACACGCCGCGCTGGCGCGTTCTGTGTCCAGTCTCGAAGTCGCTTCCACCGCAACAGCGGGAACACCTTCTCGGCAGGCTCAACGGGCTGCTTGGCGGCATCCTGTCGGGCGAATCCTTCACCCTGTCTCAGGCCTATTACTACGGCAGCGTGCGGATGAATCCGTCGCATGTGGTCGAGCTGGTAGACGGCCAGCCAATCGACCTCTGCGACGGCCTCGACGCTGGTTGGATGGGAAAGCCTTCGACCGGCGAGCGCACCACGGGCGCCGACGGGAAGCCTCGTGCTGGCAAGGCCAATCAGGCGAAGCTGATCGAGGAGATCGTCGCGGGCGACACGTTCCATGCCGCGACGGTGCGCTTGGCAGGGGTGTGGGCATTCTCCGGTGTGTCGCTGGTCGAAGCTCGGGAGCGCTTGTTCGCCGCTTTCGACGCGGTACCGGAGGCCCAGCGGGGCGATAAGTGGACCACGCGCCGCGCCGACGTGGAGCGCTGCCTGCTCGACATCTATGGCAAGCAGGCACGAAAGCAGGATCAGCCACAGGGGAGCGGCAACGGCTCCGACTTCGGGGAGATGTTCCGCCACGCTCAGGATCAGTTCCAGACCGAGGAAGCCGCGCGGCAGCTCGCTAGCGACCTCTCCGACGATTCAATCGCTCTCGCCTTCTCATCGGCCCACGATGGCGCATTGCTGCACGTCGCCGAATGGTCGCACTGGCTCCGCTGGGACAGCGCGCGGTGGGCGCGGGACACCACGCTCACGGTGTTCGACATGGCCCGGAAGGTGTGCCGCCAGCACGCCTCGCTGGCGCGCGACGGATCCCGCATCGCCTCTGCGCAGAAGGTCGCCGCGGTGGAGCGCCTGGCGCGCTCCGATCGGCGGCATGCTCGTGAAGCATCGGCGTTCGACGCCGATCCGTTGGCGTTGAACACACCCGGCGGTGTGATCGATCTGCGCAGCGCGATCATGCGCCAGCATCGCCGGGACGACCTGTTCACGAAAATCACCACCGTTGCCCCTAGCGGCAATTGCCCGCGATGGCTCGCCTTCCTCCACGAAGTGCTGCGCGGTGACGCTGAGGCGATCGCCTACCTCCAGCGGTGGGCCGGTTACATGCTCACCGGCGAGACCCGCGAGCACGCCTTCCTGTTCATCTACGGCCCGGGCGGCAACGGCAAGGGCGTTCTGGTGAACACGCTGGCCGCCGCGCTTGGGGACTATGCCACCACCGCGCCCATGGAAACCTTCATGGCGACGCAGCAGGATCGGCACCCGACCGACCTGGCGGGCCTACGTGGCGCGCGCCTTGTGCTGGCCCAGGAGACCGAGGCGGGACGCGTGCTCGCAGAGTCCCGAATCAAGGCGCTGACCGGTGGCGACCGCATCGCGGCCCGCTTCATGCGCGGCGACTTCTTTGAGTTCAATCCCGCCTTCAAATTGGTGATGGTCGGCAACCATCGTCCGGTCATCAGGAACCCGGACGACGCAATGCGCCGACGGCTGCACCTGCTCCCGCTGACGTATCGCCCGCCCTCTCCTGATCCAGAGTTGCCGGCTGTCCTGCGGGCCGAGCTCCCGGGCATCCTGCAATGGGCCATGGCCGGGTGCCGAGCATGGCAGCAGCAAGGCCTCGGAATGCCAAGCCTGGTCCGGGCCGCGACGGCGGAATACTTCGTCGAGCAAGACCTGATGGCCCAATGGCTGGCCGACCGCTGCGAGCCGGCGAAGGATGCGACAGCTGCGAGCGCCGCGCTGTTTCGCGATTGGGAGGCGTGGGCAAAGGCGCGGGGGGAACAGCCGGGTACCAACAAGGCCTTCTCGGCCGCGCTTGAGCGACACTATGCGAAGAAGCGCACTGAAGCGGGGGCGGCATTCATCGGCCTTCGCCTGAAGCCCTCCGACACGGGGGTCTGGTGATGCCCGCATCGGCCATCCTGACGGGTCTGACGGGTTTTCTATATCAACCGTTCGCGCGCCCGTGCGCGCGCGCAAGACGCCCATAATGGGGAACCCGTCAAACCCGTCAGCCGCCTGCATGCGCTGGTTGTGCGGCATGCCCCGGGGGCTCCGTTCTCCAGGCCACGCTGCTCCCGGGACCGCATCCCCACCCAACGTCATTGCTAACACAGGAAATCGCCCCGATGCGGCAGGCCAGCGGGCGGGGCTGACTGCCGCAGGGGGAGGGGGGGATCGAATGTCTGGCCCTTCGGCCAGCCGGGACCGCGTCCCCCGTCACGCGCACATCGCAGATGCCCGTTTGATTGGTCTGATGGAGGCAAGGATGCCCCGGATAGGAACGCCCCGCCCCGGCAATGGGGGGCCCTCGACCTGGTTCTGGCCGCCCCCGCAAGGTGGTGCCAACGGCTCCCCATCCCCCACGGCCTTTCTTCGATGCCGGGTTGGCGTTCGCGCCGCGCGCCATGAAGTCGTTCCAGGTGATTGATGGCGACAGGTGACGCGCCCGGCCGCGCGGGCGGGGCATCGGCCGCAGAGCGGATGCGGCGCCATCGTGCGCGGCGCCGGCGCGGCGAGATGGTGGTGCCGGTGCCTGTCGCGGAAGACCAAGTGATCGGCTGGCTACTCGATACCGGCCGCATTGCCGAGCAGGATTCCGAGGATCCTCATGCCGTCGCGATGGCGATCGCGCGGGTGCTGCGAGAAATCAGCTCACTGCCGTGATTTTTCAGTGACGCGTAACGCCGCGGCGCCGCCGATTGCGGGCAGAATCAGCACATGGCACGCACGCGTCGCACGTCCACCGAATCCTCCGCCGGCGATCTGGCGCGCATTCGGGCAGAGATCGCGAAGGCCCTGACCGGCCCGAAGGTCGTTCGGCTGATAGCCGCGCGGCGGGCGGCCGCGAAGGCGCAGGCGGCAGCAGCCACGGCACAGGACGCGCTGAAGGCGGCGCTGGATCAGCCGGGCCTCAGCCCCGATACCGCGCCTCTCCGCCGCGTCGGCGAGCGCGCATCCGCGGCCAAGACGGAAGCCGCGGCGAGGCGGGAGAGGGTTGCGGAGGCCATCGCCGCCGCGACGCCGGCTGTGCACGCCGCTTTGCGCCACCCCACGGATTCGCTGGCAGCCCTCATCATGCATCGCCTGGCCGAACTGGAAGCCGCGCTGGACCCGCTGCTCGAGGCGCGCGCGGCGCTGGTGCGCGAGGGCATCGCGCTGCCTCCAACCCTCGCTGCGGCTCCCGGAATGCAGGAGCGCCTTCGGGCGATGCGGGTCGCCGCCGGCGGCCGACAGCAAGTCGGCGTCGCCTTCCCCACAATCTGCGAGAGAGGAGTTTCGGGATCATGAGCCCCACGACCACGCTGCAACGTGTCGGCAACCTAATGAAGGGGCGCCGCGCCGTTGCGCAAGAACAGAGCGAGCCCGCCGCGCCGGCCGATGTCGGCGACGTGCTGGCGCAGCACGTCTGCCGTGCCGAGACGGCGTATCAGGATGCTCTTGCCGCCCGTGCCCGCGCCTGTGCGGCTCTCGAACAGGCGCAGGGCGACCTGCAGCGGCTTGAGAGCGAGATGGGGCAGTTGAATGAGAGCCTGCAGGCTCGCAACGACAGCAGCGCGCTGGCGATCATGAAGGGGATGTGGCGATCCGAGGACGGCGTTCGTGATCGGAAGGACGAGCTGCAGGACAAGTATGAGGCCGCGTTTCGTACCGTGCCCATCGCGCGTCGTGCGATCGCACTGGCCGATCAGCAGCTCAACGAAGCCCGCAGCGAACGCTCGTCGGCGATCTGCCGGCTGGTATCGCCGGAATACCGCGAGATCGTCCGGCGCAGCGCGAAGGCGCTCGTGGAACTGGTCGCGGTCGCCCAGGAGGAGATGCGTTTCCAGCAGGATCTGGAATCGCGGGACATCTCGGCGATCCATCTCCGACCGCATCCCTGGACCGAGGGTTACTGGCCCGACGGTTCGGTCGCCATATGGATCCGCGAGGGCGTCGAACGCGGCTACTTCACGACTGAGGAGACGCAGGAATGGGCCGGCGATGCCGGGCCGGTGGTCGAGGCCATGATCTTCGGCCGCGTCGGGCCGAACCAGCCCTCCCTGGCATCCCAGCACCATGCGGCGCGGCTCGCCATGCTCAAGCGCATCGCGAGCGTCGTACCGGCGCCGGTGCGCGATGAAGTGGCAACGATCGTGCCGGAATAGGCCGATATCGCAGTCGCAGGAGAGCGAGAGATGATCTTCCGATTTCAGGGCCATACCAGATTCCTGAGTGCCTGGCTGGCGCATGGTGCGCCCTACGAGTCACCACGAGAGCGCTACGAGCTCCTGCAGCAGGAGATGCGAGACGCGCAGCCCATGCTGTCTCGACGCCGCCTCGAGGCGCAGAAGCGCGCGGCGTCCGTCACGCACGCGACGCCGCCGAGAATGGGCGTCCCAGGGAAGGGCATTGCTTGACCCCCACTGCGTGGCGGTTGGGCTGATTTTCGTATGACCACAGGAATGACGCACCCGCGCAATCGCCTGGGAGGGGCCTCATGCCGCAGCTAGCCGTTGCCGTCGTCGCTGCGCTGGCTTCCGGGATAGCGGCCGGGGCGGTCGGCGGCGGTATTATTGGGGCTGTCGTCGGCGCCGTCGTCGGTGCCGTGGTTGCCTACGCCGGCAACGCCCTGATCGCGAGCTCGGCCAAGAAGCCCAGCACGCAGGCGACGGCGCAGGATGCCAAGCAACTCGTCCGATCCTCGGTCGAACCACGCCGGGTCGTCTATGGTCGCGCGCGCGTCTCCGGCCCGATCGTCTATGCCGAGAGCAGCGGCTTCCAGAACGAGCGTCTGTCCATCGTGGTGCCCGTCGCCGGCCATGTTTGCCAGGATTTCGAGGGCATCTGGCTCAACGATACGTGGATCGCGAAGTCCGACATCACCCCGGGCGGCAATGAGGTCGTCTCCGGACCCATGGCCGGCAAGGTGTACATCTTCTGGTACGACGGGACGCAGCAGTCCGCCGATGCCGTGCTGATGTCCAACCCGGGCGGCTGGTCGGCCACCGATCGCCTGTTCGGCTGCGCCTACTTCCACATCTACCTGGTCTACGACGAGAACCTGTTCCGCGGCGGCATCCCCAATTTTTCCGCGCTCGTGATCGGCAAGAACGACGTCTTCGACCCCCGCTATGGCACCTTCAGCCACAGCGAGAATTGGTCGAACGTGATCCTCGACTACCTGCGCTCGCCCTTCGGCCTCGCCTGCACCAACGACGAGATCGACTACGCGAGCTTCCAGGCCGCCGCGAACATCTGCGACGAGCAGGTGCAGTTGGACGAGGCCGGGACCCAGTTCCAGGCGCGCTACACCCTGAACGGCTCCTTCCAACTCGACCGGGCGCCGATCGAGGTGATGGAGGAAGTGATCGCCGCCGGTGGCGGGGCGCTGGTCTATGTGCAGGGGCAATACCGGCTCTATGCGGGAGCCTATCGCGCCCCGGTCGCGGTGATCGACGAATCGCACATGGCCGGGCCGGTGCAGGTCCAGGTGCAGCAGCCCAGGCGCGAGCGGTTCAACGCCGTCCGCGGCACGTTCATCGACAATCGCCGCAACTACACGGCCGGGGAGTTCCCGCTGCTGGCTGATCCCGACGCCGTGACCGCGGATGGCGAGCAGATCGTCCGCGATATCGACCTCCCTTGGGTCCGCGACGTGGTCCATGCGCAGCGCATCGCCGTGCTGATGCTGAAGAAGCATCTGAGCGGCCTGACCGTCACGGTGCCGCTGCGCTACGCAAGCCTCGGGCTGTGCGTCATGGACACCATTGCCTTCTCGCTGGCCGACTTCGGCTGGGTCGAGAAGCCCTTCGTCATCATCGCCTACACCTATGACCCGGCGACGGGGATCATCAACGTCACCCTGCAGGAAGAGCAGCCGGCCACCTATGCCTGGCTGCCGTCCCAGGCGGCGGCGCTGCCCGTCTATCCCGACACGAACCTCGTGACGCCATTCTCCGTCCCGGCGCCGGCTGGCATAGCGGTCGCCGAGGCCCTGTACGCCACGCGCGACGGAGCCGGAGTGCGCACCAAGGCCATCCTGACCTGGGCGCCGGTGCCTTCGCCCTTCGTCATCGCCCATGACGTGCAGTACCGCCTGGCCGGTGCAGCGGACTGGCGGTCCTCGACGCCGGTGCTGGGAGACGTGCGCACGGCCGAGGTGCTGGACCTCGAGGACGGTGATTACGAGTTCCGCGTGCGGACCCGCACGTCGGTTTCCTCTGGCTCCTGGACGTCGGCCACGGCGCGGATGGGTGGACTGGCGGCGCTGCCGCCGGCGGATATCTCCGGCCTCTCCGGCCAGGTATCCGGCGGCATGCTGTGGCTGCGCTGGCAACGGCACCCGGACCTCGATGTGCGGGCCGGTGGGCGGATCGAGTTCCGCCATCACCCGGATTCCGGCAGCGCCTGGGCCAATGCCACCAGCATCGGCGAGGCTGCGGCGGGGGCAATGAATTTCGCCGTTCTGCCGCTGCGCGCCGGGACCTATTTCGCCAAGGCAGTCGATGCCGGCGGGCGCTACTCGGCCAATGCCGCGACCGTCTACACGGATCAGGAAGGCCAGCTCGGCTACACCAACCTGCAGACGCGGGTCTATGACCCGACCTTCAGCCCGTTCCTGACCAACACCGTCGTCACGTCCTCGACCCTGCGGCTCGTCTCGCTCGGCGATATCGACAGCGTGGCCGACTTCGACGCGATCGCGGATCTCGATGGCCTTGGCGGCATCGCGCCGTCCGGATCGGCGGTCTTCGGCTCGTACATCAATCTCGGCTCGGCGCAGCGCGTGCGACTGACCCCGACGCTGCGGGCGCAGGTGATCAACACCCTGGACCAATGGGACAGTCGCGCCGGGCCCATCGATTCCTGGGGCAGCGTTGATGGCGTGGTCGGTGGCGAGGCCGACGCCTGGATCGAGATCCGCACGACGCGCGACGACCCGACCGGCAGCCCGACATGGACGGCCTACGCCCGGTTCGAAGGTGGGGAGGCCTATTGCTGGGCCGCGCAGGTCCGCGTGCAGCTCCGCAGCTACGATTCGTCCTGCAACATCCATATCGAACAGCTTCGTGTTTCAGCAGATCAGGTGGTGTAGGGGGGCACTGACGGACGCTTAGGCGCGCGGCCCGATGGGCCGCTGCCTGCGTGAAGGATGACCCGAGTCATTTCGAAGATCGATATCGAAACGTACGCATTGCAGAGCTGTTTATTCTATGATTAATTTAGATCAAACGCCGGGATAAAGCCGAGGAGGTTCTTATGTCCTGGATAAGAATCATTCTGATTTCATGTATATGGTTTTCTGCGGCACCATCCTATGCGCAGATAACACTAACTGACTGCATAGACAGTGCTGGAGTCAGGGTAGTTTCTATACGGTCAGACACACTCAATGATGTGGCAATGGCCAGCATGAGAAATGGCACTCCTATTATATATTATAATCCATATGTATTATCGAGGCTGCAACCACAAACTCGATTGTTTTTTTATGCTCATGAATGCGGTCACCACGCACTAGGTCATGTCCGCCGCGGCCCAGCGCCCAATCAAGAACAGGCCGCGGATTGCTTCGGTATCGAGGCCCTATACCGCCGGGGGCTGGCCTCTGGTCAGGACGTGCGAGCAATTCAAAATGATATATCGGCGTCCCCTGGCGACTGGACTCATTTACCAGGTGGTCAGCGCGCCCTGAACTTGGTTGGCTGCCTTCAGAGAGCGGGGCTGTTGCAGCAACAAGGTCCGTCCACAGCACAATTCCAGGCGTGCATGCGGCGCAGAGTATCTCGCTGCATGGACAGTTGCACTGGGCACTACGGGAACCCCTATGCCCTGTGCGCGTCAACGCTGTGCCGTCCCGGAGTTGGCGCCAATTCTAGATGGGCTGCTGACTGCAGAAGCTCTTCCGACGACGATGACGATGATGATTAGAAGCCGGATCATGGATGCTGGACGCCAACCCCGGTGATCCCGGGGCGTTCTGGCGATCGCAGACGCAGATCGCGCAGGAGATGGGGCGGGCGCAGCGCAGGGCGTGGCGCGGGGCATGTGAGGGCGGTGCTCCGTCCCCATCCGGCTCGTCGAGCCGCTAAGTTTTCTGCGGGGTAGAAGGTGGTTCTGAGGCGTCAGCCGACCGGGTGCGAATGTCGCGCGGACGATCGGCGGGGCGGCTGGGTGGTCACCCTCTCGGCCCCGACACAGGGCCGGCGCCGCGCGAGCGGACCGACTCGATTTGTCGCTCTAATTCAAGAACCCGTCCTGGGTTGGTGCTGCCTAGCGTTCCTTCTGGATTGCACGCCGGACTCGTAAATGTAACCGTAACCTGGTTGCCGCGACTTGCTGTGTAGGTTTGTCCTGCGGTTCCAGTGATAGAAGCGTTCACCGGAGCGATCGCTGGGGTTCCTGCCGTCACCATCAACTCGCGGTTGTTGGTTCCTCCAGCTGTGACATTGAAAGTCGCAACGACGGTACAAACGTTGATTCCTAGTGCCCCGCTTTCCATTCGAGTGGGGTCATTCTGCGAAGCTCTTTGTGCGGCATAAAGCGCGGCCACGGTATCCTGTAGGGCTTCTCCAAGCCCGATTCGTGAAGGATCCGGCACCACATTGTCAGCGGAGTTGCACGCCATCACGAATGGCAGCAGCGTCAACGGCAGCACTAGCGGTCGGATCATTTATTGCTCCCCTGCAATGTATCAATGAACCATGCGCGCTCAGAAAAATCGACGATATTCGCCTCGGTGAGTCGTGGTGGGCCTGGAGGATTGGCCGGCTCCGGGCGCATGGGATAGGGGCGAGGCCTGCAAACACCGTCCAGCGACCGCGTGGGGCACCACACGTGCGACAGCGGGGAAATTGGGGATTCGGGGAGAAGGCCGTGCCGGCCACCCAAGCACTAGGATCGAAAGGGGGCGGGGAGGGGGGCGTTAACCCCCGTCACCCACAAAATCCCACGAATTCAACGCGCTAGATAAGGTCTCTGGCTCCCCGAGTAGGACTCGAACCTACGACCTAGGGATTAACAGTCCCGCGCTCTACCAACTGAGCTATCGGGGAACGGAGCCGGGCGCCGCGTATAGTCCCGAGCGGCACCAGTGTAAACCCATCCTGCGCGGTGGAGGTCCGGAGCGGAATCGAACCGCTGTAGAGGGTTTTGCAGACCCTTGCCTGACCACTCGGCCACCGGACCGCGCGGGCGCCTCTATCGGGGCTTCGCGGTGCCGGGTCAAGCGCCCGCTTGGCGCCGCGACGCCGCCGGACCTATAACGCCGGCACGATTTCGAAGGGCGGAGAGAGATGGATTTCGCCGAGGCGCGCCGGTTCATGGTCGATGGCCAGTTGCGGCCGAACCGTGTCGAGGACCCGCGCATCGTCGCGGCGTTCCGCGATTTGCCGCGGGAACGCTTCGTGCCGGCTGCGATGGCCTCCCGTGCCTATGCCGATGCGGATGTGCCGCTGCCGGCGGGCCGGGCGATGCTGAAGCCGCTGGTGCTCGCACGGCTGCTGCAGCTGTCAGGCCTGCGGCGCGGGGAGAGGGCGCTGGTGCTCGGCGCGGGCACCGGATACGGGGCCGCGCTGATGGCGACGATCGGCGCGAATGTCATCGCGGTCGAATCCGATCCCGCGCTGCTCGCGATCGCGCGCACCGCCATCGCCGCGGCGCTGCCGCCGGGTGCAATCACCTTGGTGCAGGCCGCGGCCGAGATGGGCCACGCTTCGGGGGCGCCCTATGACGTCATCATGATCGAAGGCGGCGTGCAGGCGGTGCCCGATGCGGTGCAGGACCAGTTGGTCGAAGGCGGCCGGCTGGTGACGATCGGCCTCGCGGGCGGGCCGCCGGGGCGCGCGCTGCTGGTGCGGCGTGCTGGCGGGGCCTTCAGCACGATGGTCGATTTCGACGCCCATGCGCCGGTGCTGCCCGGCTTCACCGCGGCCTCGGCCTTCGCCTTCTGATCAGCCCGCCGGGATGCGCCGCGCGGCGCATCCGTACGGCGCCACGCCGCGTGGCGCGATGCCGGGCGTAGCGCGGCGGGCACGGACACGCTTTCTTTGCGACGCATGGGCTGGCGTGGCCCTGTTGCGGTGCGTTAAGTTTCCTACGTTAGGCTTTGAGCGTGGCACGGACCCGGTCCGTCGCCGCGCGCCATCCGGTTGGGGGATTGCGGAGTGATGACCAGCTTGCGACGGACCATGCTTCTTTCCGCCGCATTGACGGTGCTGCCCGCGGCTGCGTCCTGGTCGCAGACGATGCAGGAAGCGCTGGCCGCAGCCTATGCCAACAACCCGACGCTGCTGGCCGCGCGTGCCCAGGCCCGGGCGGTGGATGAGAACGTGCCCCAGGCGCTGGCGGGCTGGCGCCCGACGGTGATCATCGGCGCCGCTGCCGGCTATGCCGACACCACGACGCGCAACCAGTCCACCATCGCGGTGCAGCGCAACGCGTCGGGCGATGTGGTGAACATCGACACCGCGGGCATCCCGTTCTCGCTGTATTCGGACCAGCCGCGCAATACGGCCAACGTGACTGCCACGATCACCCAGCCGCTGTATCGCGGCGGCCGCACCACGGCGGCGACGCGCCGGGCGGAGAACCAGGTCTATGCGCAGCGCGCCCGGCTGCTGGCCTCCGAGCAGACCGTGCTGCTCGATACGGTGCGCGCCTATGTCGGCGTCGTGCAGAACCAGGAGGAAGTCCGCCTCAACGAGAACAACGTGCAGGTGCTGATCCGGCAGCTGCAGGCGAC
Source organism: Roseomonas sp. SRI_022 (assembly GCF_057586215.1). Lineage (NCBI taxonomy): Bacteria > Pseudomonadati > Pseudomonadota > Alphaproteobacteria > Acetobacterales > Roseomonadaceae > Roseomonas > Roseomonas sp. SRI_022. Next base: position 16,351 of record NZ_JBYCZL010000012.1, on the reverse strand, counting down.
GAATGAACGCTTCCGCGTGGGCGAGATCACCCGTACCGACGTTGCCCAGGCCGAGGCGCGCCTCGCCGCCGCCCGCTTCCAGTATGAACAGGCGACGGGGACGCTGCAGGCATCGCGCGCCACCTTCGTGCGGGTGATCGGCCTGGAGCCGAACCGCGTTTCGCCGCCGGCGCCGATCCGTCCGCCGGTGAACAATCTCCAGGAAGCGATCCGCCGCGCCACCGACAACAGCCCCGCTGTCGTCGAGGCGACGTTCAACGAATCCGCCGCGCGGGACAATATCGACCTGCAGTTCGGCGCCCTGCTGCCGACCGTCAGCGCGCAGGCGCAGGCCTTCCGCATCGACAACAACCAGGTGCGCGGGTCGCGCCAGACCGGCGCGCAGATCACGGCCAACCTGTCGGTGCCGCTGTACCAGGGCGGCGCCGAGCACGCCCTGGTACGCCAGGCGCGCCAGCAGGCGCAGCAGGCGCGCCAGGTGCTGATGGATGCGCGGCGCGTTGCCGAACAGGATGCGACCCGCACCTGGGAGGCACTCGGCACGGCGCGCGCGCAGGTCGAAAGCTCCCGCGCCGAAATCCGTGCGCAGGAGATCGCGCTCGACGGCGTGCAGCGTGAAGCCGTGGTCGGCAGCCGCACCACGCTCGACGTGCTGAACGCCGAGCAGGAACTGCTCAATGCGCGTGTCAGGCTGGTGCGCGCGCTGGCGACGCTGATCAACTCATCGTACGAACTCATCGCGTCGGTCGGGCGGCTAACCGCGCAGGACCTGTCGCTGCCGGTGCAGGTCTACGATCCGCGCGCCTACTACAACGCGGTGCGCGACCGCTGGGTGGGTACGGGGGATTTCAACGAATCTGTGCCCCAGGCGGCGGTGGTGCCGCAGGGGATCATCGCCGTGCAGCCGCTGGTGCCGATCACGCCGGCCCCCGCCCCGGCGCGCCGGTCGCCGTGAGCGGGCAGGGCAGCGCGCCGCCCGGGGGCATCCCGCCGGCGGCGCCCCCGGACCAGTCGATGGAGGACATTCTGGCCTCCATCCGCCGCATCCTGAACGAGGATGAGGCCGGGCCGGTCGCCGAGTCACCTGCGGCGCCATTGCCCCCGGCCGCCGCCCCCGCCGACGAGCCGCTGCTGCTGACCGAGGAGATGATGGTGAGCCAGTCCGAGGAATTGACCCCGGCGACGGCACCCGAGCCGGCTGCATCGGCGCCAGCACCCGCACCGCTGGCCGCGGACGCGCTGCTGGCGCCCGCAGTCGCGGCGGCCGCGACCGCTTCGGTCGGGCAATTGCTGCGCGCGGTCAGCACGGAACGCGGTGCCACGGTCACCCGCGGTGGGCCGACCATCGAGGATGTGGTGCGCGAGGAACTTCGCCCGCTGCTGAAGGATTGGCTCGACCAGCACCTGCCGGCGATCGTCGAGCGGCTGGTCCGGGCCGAGATCGAGCGGGTGGCCGGGCGGGCCTGACCAAGGCGGCGCCGGCCCGCCGGCGCATCAATCGGGCCGGATGTTGTTCTCGCGGACCACCCGGCCCCAGGTCTCCATCTGGACGTCGAGGAAGCTGCCGAAGGCCTCGGGGCTGGACCCGACGACTTCGATGCCGAGCGGCCCGCTGAGGCGCGCCCGCACATCCGGCACCGCCAGCGCCTTTTCGAGCGAGGCGTGGAAGCGGCGCAGCACCGCATCGGGCACGCCCGCGCGGCCGATCACGCCCCACCAGGCCAGGGCGTCGATGCCGGCAATGCCGGATTCCGCGACCGTTGGCAGGTCCGGGAACAGGCTGGACCGCCGGGCGCCGGTCTGGGCCAGCGGCCGCAGGGTCTGGCCCACCTGGCCGCCGAGCCCGGCATTGGTCGCCATCGGCATGTCGAGCTCGCCGGCGGCCGCCGCCGCGCTCATCGGCCCGCCGCCGCGATAGGGGACGTGCACGACCTGGAAGCCGCCGGCCTTCTGCATCAGCGACATGGTCAGGTGGGCGAGCGACCCATTGCCGATCGAGCCATAGGTGATCGTGTCCGGCCGCGCCCTGGCCGCCGCCACGACCTCCTGAAGGGTGCGCCAGGGGCGGGAATTGTGGGTGGTGATCAGCATCGGCGAGGTGCCGACCAGCATCACCGTGGACAGGTCCCGCTTGGTATCGAAACCGAGATTGGGGATCAGCGCGGGGTTCACCGCATGGGTATCGAAGACCATGGCCCAGGTCAGGCCATCCGCCGGCGCGCGGGCCAGGCTTGCGGTGCCGATGGCGCCGGAGGCCCCGGGGCGGTTCTCGATCACCACCGGCACGCCGAGATCCGCCGACAGATGCGGCTGCAGCAGGCGGGAGACGGTGTCCACCGACCCGCCTGGCGGGAAGGGGGCGACCAGCCGGATCGGGCCGCCCGGCCAGGGGGCCTGGGCCAGCGCCGGGCGGGCGAGGGCGGCGGCCGGCAGGGCCAGCAGAAGGCGGCGATGGGTGTTCATGGTCGTTCTCCCCGGTGCTGGCGCCATTAGCCCGGCGCCTGCCGCGCGTCCAACCTGCTTCCGCCGCCCTTGACGCGGGGCGGCGGGCGATGAAGGGATGCGCCCATGCTCGACAAGTCCTTCGACCCCACCGCGATCGAACAACGCCTCTATGAGGGCTGGGAGGGCGCCGGCGCCTTCTCGGCGAACCCCGCTTCGCCCGCCAAGCCCTTCACCATCATGATCCCGCCGCCCAACGTCACGGGCAGCCTCCATATCGGGCATGCGCTCGACAATACCTTGCAGGATGTCCTGATCCGCTGGCGGCGCATGCAGGGGCGCGATGCGCTGTGGCAGCCGGGCACGGACCATGCCGGCATCGCGACGCAGATGGTGGTGGAACGGCTGCTGGCGCAGCAAGGCAATGCCGACCGCCGGTCGCTGGGCCGCGAGGCCTTCATCAAGCGCGTCTGGGACTGGAAGGCGGAATCCGGCGGGACGATCACGCGGCAGTTGCGCCGCCTCGGCGCCTCGCTCGACTGGCCGCGCGAGCGCTTCACCATGGACAATGGCCTGTCCGAGGCGGTGCGCGAGGTCTTCGTGCGGCTGTATCGCGAGGGCCTGCTCTATCGCGACAAGCGGCTGGTGAACTGGGACCCGAAGTTCCTCACGGCGATCTCGGACCTGGAGGTCGAGAGCAAGGAAGTGAAGGGCCATCTGTGGCACCTGCGCTATCCGGTCGAGGGTGAGCCGGGCCGTTTCCTGGTGGTGGCGACGACGCGGCCGGAGACGATGCTCGGTGACACCGCGGTTGCCGTGCATCCCGATGACGATCGCTTCCGTGCCCTGGTCGGCAAGCGCGTGATCCTGCCGCTGGTTGGCCGGTCCATCCCGGTGGTGGCGGATGAGTATTCCGACCCGGAGAAGGGATCGGGTGCCGTGAAGATCACCCCGGCGCACGACTTCAACGATTTCGAGCTCGGCAAGCGCCACGACCTGCCGATGCCTTCCGTGCTGGATGCGGAAGGGCGGGTGATGCTGGACGAGATCGCGACCCACTTCGCCGCCATCGCGGGGGTCAGCGACCTTGATTTCGTCCGCGACCTGGCCGGGAAGGACCGCTTCGCGGCGCGCAAGGCGATCGTCGCGCGGCTGGAGGAACTGGAGCTCGTCGAGAAGATCGAGCCCCATACCCATGCCGTGCCGCATGGCGACCGGTCCGGCGTGCCGATTGAACCGCGGCTGACCATGCAGTGGTACGTCGATGCGAAGACGCTGGCGCAGCCGGCGATCAAGGCCGTCGAGACCGGCCAGACCGTGTTCACGCCGAAGCAGTGGGAGAACACCTTCTTCGCCTGGATGCGCGACATCCAGCCCTGGTGCGTGTCCCGCCAGCTCTGGTGGGGCCACCAGATCCCCGCATGGTACGCGGCGGATGGCGAGGTCTTCGTCGCGCATACCGAGGACGAGGCGCGCGCCCTCGCACGCACGAAGTTCGGCCGCGAGGTGGAACTGACGCGCGACGAAGACGTGCTCGACACCTGGTTCAGCTCCGCGCTGTGGCCGTTCTCCACCATCGGCTGGCCGGAGAAGACGCCGGAACTGGCGAAGTACTACCCCGGCGACGTGCTGGTGACGGGCTTCGACATCATCTTCTTCTGGGTCGCCCGGATGATGATGATGGGCATCCACTTCATGGGTGAGACGCCCTTCAAGACGGTCTGCATCCACGGCCTGGTGCGCGACGAGAAGGGCCAGAAGATGTCGAAGTCGAAGGGCAATGTCCTCGACCCGCTGGAACTGATCGACGCGCATGGCGCGGATGCGGTGCGCTTCACGCTCTGCGCGCTGGCCGGGCCGGGGCGGGACATCAAGCTGGCGAAGCAGCGCATCGAGGGCTACCGCGCCTTCGCGACCAAGATCTGGAACGCGTCGCGCTTCTGCGAGATGAACGGCATCGCGCCGCGCGCCGATTTCGATCCCTCCGCGGCGAGCCTGCCGCTGTCGCGCTGGATTCTCGACGCCGCGAACAACGCGGTGGCCGAAGCCAATGGCGCGTTGGAGGCCTTCCGCTTCGACGAGTATGCCGGCGCCTGCTACCGCTTCACCTGGAACACCTTCTGCGACTGGTTCCTGGAATTCGCCAAGCCGGTGCTGAACGGCCCGGATGGGGCGGAAAAGGAGGAGGTGAAGGGTGCCGCGCAGCATGTGCTCGGGACCATCCTGCGCATGCTGCATCCGGTAATGCCGTTCCTGACCGAGGAACTGTGGCACCGCCTCGGCTACGGCCCTGAAGGCAGCCTGATCCGCGAGGCGTGGCCAGAACCGGCATCCATAGCCGGTGCCGCCGAGGCCCGGGCCGAACTGGATTGGGTGGTGCGGCTGATCTCCGAGGTCCGCACCGTGCGCTCCGAGATGAATGTCGCACCGTCCATCACCGTGCCGCTGCTGCTGGCCGGTGCGTCCGGCGAGAGCCTCGAACGCGCGAACCGCTGGTCGGACGCGATCCGCCGCCTCGGCCGCGCGACCGAGATCCGTGCGCTGGATGGCGAGGCCCCGAAGGGCGCTGTGCAGGCGGTGGTCGGGGAAGCGACGATCATGCTGCCGTTGGCGGATGTGATCGACCTCGGGGCCGAACGCGCGCGCCTCGCCAAGGAACGCGCCCGCATCGCCGGGGAGGCGGAAAAGATCGAGGCCAAGCTCGGCAACGAGACCTTCGTCTCCCGCGCGCCGGAGGAGGTGGTGGAGGAGAACCGCGACCGCCTCGCCGCCGCGCGGACCGAGATGGCGCGCCTCGACGCTGCCATGGCGCGCATCGCGGGCTGACGATCGATGTTCGACAGCGCCACGCTCAACCTGTTCGGGGCGATCACGATCTTCGTGATCGTCACCGTGACCGGGCGTGACCTGCTGGCGCAGCGCGGCCTGTCGAAATCCGTGGCGCAGGCGATCTCCGGCGTCGCGGGGATTGCCATCGCGGTGGGGTTCCTGCTCGCGGTCGGCTGAAGCCTGTCCATCCCCAATGCCGGAGGTATCGTGCCGTGTCAGCCACCAAGGGACGCATCCACATCGGCATCGGCGGCTGGACGTTCGCGCCCTGGCGCGGCGCCTTCTATCCGAAGGGCCTGCCGCACAAGGCCGAGCTCGCCTTTGCGGCGCAGCACCTGACCGGCATCGAGGTCAACGGCACCTTCTACCGCCTGCAATCTCCCGAGAGCTTCGCCAAATGGCATGACGAGACGCCAGAGGGCTTCGTCTTCGCGCTGAAGGGCTCGCGATTCGTCACCAACCGGCGCGTGCTGGCCGAAGCCGGGCCGTCGTTGGAGAAGTTCTTCGCCAGCGGCCTGACGGCGCTGAAGGCCAAGCTTGGACCGATCAACTGGCAATTGGCTGGGACGAAGCAGTTCGACGCTGCGGATATCGATGCCTTCCTCAGCCTGCTGCCGAAGGAACTCGGCGGGCTGACGCTGCGCCACGCCATCGAGGCGCGGCACGAGAGTTTCCGCCATCCCGAATTCATCGACATCGCGCGCAAGCACGGCGTCGCGATCGTCACGGCCGCGGATAGCGAGTATCCGCAATTCACCGATCTGACAGCGCCCTTCGCGTATCTGCGCATCATGGGCACCACGGAGGACCACGCCACGGGCTATACGCCGGCGGCGCTTGACGCCTGGGCCGCGCATGCCCGCGCGCTGGCGGCGGGGCAGGGGCTGGACGGCCTCGCCCCGCCGGTCGCGGGCCCGGCGCCGGTCGTGCCGCGCGATGTCTTCCTCTTCGTCATCAGCGGGGCGAAGGAACGCAACCCTGCTGCCGCCATGGCGCTGATCTCGCGCCCCTGATGCTCGGCGCGGACCGGCCCATATGCGGGGGATGATCCCCTTATCGGTCCTCGACCTCTCCCCGATCCCCGAGGGCAGCAACGCCGGCCAGGCGCTGCGGCAATCGCGTGATCTCGCCCGTCATGTCGATGCGCTGGGCTACCGGCGCTTCTGGATGGCGGAACACCACAACATGCCGGGCATCGCCAGTGCCGCGACGGCGGTGGCCCTGGCCCATGTGGCGGAGGGCACGCAGCGCATCCGGATCGGGGCGGGCGGCATCATGCTGCCCAACCACGCACCGCTGGTGATCGCCGAGCAGTTCGGAACGCTCGCCGCGCTGTATCCGGGCCGCGTCGATCTCGGCCTCGGCCGCGCGCCGGGGACGGACCAGATTGCGGCGCGCGCGCTGCGGCGCAGCCTGGCGGGCGATGCCGATGACTTCCCGCGGGACGTGGTCGAACTGATCGAGTATTTCCGCGCCGCGGAACCGGACCAGGCGCTGCGCGCCGTGCCTGGCGCGGGGGAGGCGGTGGAGGTCTGGATCCTCGGTTCCAGCACCTTCGGCGCGCAACTCGCGGCCTATCTGGGGCTGCCCTACGCCTTCGCCTCGCATTTCGCGCCGGCGCAGATGATGGAGGCCGTCGCGGTGTATCGCGACCGCTTCCGCCCCTCCGAACGGCTCGCCGCGCCGCATGTGATGCTGGGCGTCAACGTCTTCGCCGCGGAGACGGATGACGAGGCGCGCTTCCTGTTCTCCTCCCTGCAACAGGCCTTCGTGAACCTCCGTCGTGGCCGGCCGGGCAAGCTGCCGGCACCGGTCGAGGGGTTCGAGGCGCAGCTGGATCGCCACGCCCGCGCGATCCTGGACAATGCGCTGTCCTGTTCCGTGGTCGGCTCGCGGGAGACGGTGCGCCGGGGCATCGACGACTTTGCCGCCCGGACGGGAGCGGATGAGCTGATGGTCACCGCGCAGATCTTCGATCACGCTGCCCGGCTGCGCTCCTTCGCCCTGCTGGCGGAGGTGCAGGAGATGGCCGTCACGGCTTGACGCGCCCGGGCCTCTTCACGGGATATGGTGCATCACCGGAGGGTGCCGGTCCGCGACCGGCCCCCGACACGCGCGAGGGAGCCCGTCCATGTCCGACAACCGCTGGGACAAGTCCCGCCTGCCGAGCCGCCACACCACCCTGGGGCCGGAGCGCGCGCCGCACCGATCCTACTACTACGCGATGGGCCTGACGAAGGAGGAGATCGAGCAGCCGCTGGTCGGCGTCGCCTCCTGCTGGAATGAGGCCGCGCCCTGCAACATCGCGCTGTCGCGCCAGGCCCAGGCGGCGAAGGTCGGCGTGAAGGCGGCGGGTGCGACGCCACGCGAATTCACCACCATCACCGTGACCGATGGCATCGCCATGGGGCACCAGTCGATGAAGTCCTCGCTCGCCTCCCGCGAGGCGATCGCGGATTCCATCGAGCTGACGATGCGCGGGCATTGCTACGACGCGCTGGTCGGCATCGCCGGCTGCGACAAGTCGCTGCCGGGCGTGATGATGGCCATGCTGCGGCTGAACGTGCCCTCCGTCTTCATGTATGGCGGGTCGATCATGCCGGGGCGGCATCATGGGCGCGACGTGACGGTGCTCGATGTCTTCGAGGCGGTCGGCCAGCACGCCGCTGGCAACATGTCGGATGAGGAGCTGGACGAGTTGGAACGCCACGCCTGCCCCGGTGCTGGCGCCTGCGGCGGCCAGTTCACGGCCAACACCATGGCCTGCGTGTCGGAGATGATCGGCCTCGCCTTGCCGTTCTCGGCCGGGGCGCCCGCGCCGAACGAGCAGCGCGACGACTACGCGACCGCCTCGGGCAAGGCGGTGGTCGAACTGATCCGCCGCAACCTTCGCCCGCGCGACATCGTCACGCTGGATGCGCTGCATAACGCCGCGGCCATCGTCGGCGCGACGGGCGGGTCCACCAACGCGGCGCTGCACCTGCCCGCCATGGCGCATGAGGCAGGCATTCGCTTCACGCTGCAGGATGTCGCCGAGATCATGCGCAGGACGCCGCACATCGCGGACCTGAAGCCGGGCGGGAAGTATGTCGCGGCCGATGTGTTCCGCATCGGCGGCGTGCCGGTGATCATCAAGGCGCTGCTCGATGGCGGCTACGTCAAGGGCGACTGCCTGACGGTGACGGGCAGGACGCTCGCGGAGAATCACCGCGAGGTCATCGTTCCGAAGGACCAGGACGTGGTGTACCCGACGACCAACCCGATCTCGCCGATCGGGGGCGTGGTCGCGCTGCACGGCAACCTCGCCCCCGAGGGCGCGATCGTGAAGATCGCGGGCATGCACAATCTTCGCTTCGAAGGCACGGCGTTGTGCTTCGATTGCGAGGAGGATGCCTTCGCTGCCGTCGAGGCCCGCGCCTACAAGGCCGGTGACGTCATCATCGTCCGCTACGAAGGCCCCAAGGGCGGGCCGGGCATGCGGGAGATGCTGTCCACCACCAGCGCAATCTACGGCCAGGGCATGGGCGACAAGGTGGCGCTCATCACCGATGGGCGGTTCAGCGGCGCAACGCGCGGCTTCTGCATCGGCCATGTGGGGCCAGAGGCCGCGGTCGGTGGCCCGATCGCCCTGCTGCAGACCGGCGACAGGATCGTCATCGATGCCGGTTTGGGAACCATCGACATGATCGTGCCGGAGGCCGAGATCGCTGCCCGCCGCGTCGCCTGGAAGCCGCGCCCGCACGACTACAATGCCGGCGCGCTGTGGAAGTATGCGCAGCTCGTGGGGCCGGCGTATCTTGGCGCGGTGACCAATCCCGGCGGGGCTGCCGAGACGCATTGCTACGCCGACCAGTAGCCACGAAGGCGCCATCGCGGCGCCACACGCAACGCGCCAGACTTCCCATGCGTTGAAAGGCGGCGGCACCGCATGGCCGCCCCTCTGGGAGACTACGACCATGACGCCTCGCCTGTTGCTGCCCGCGCTGGCCGTACTCGGCCTCGCTGGCTGCGTCGCCTATCCGGCGCAACCCTTGCCGCCGCCGCGTCCTGTCTATGTTGCCCCTGCGCCGCCGCCGCCGGTGTATGTTGAACCTGTCGGGCCGCGTCGGGTCTGGGTGCCGCGGCGGTGTGACGCCTGGGGTCGGTGCTGGGGCGGATACTGGCGCTGGCGCTGAGGCGGCCCTCTCGGAGGGAAAGCTGGATGCGCGTCATGTTGTCCGTGCTGGCTCTGCTACTCCCAGCCGCGCTGGGCGGCTGCGTGCAGTATCCGGACGGAAGCTGGGGGCCGGCGCCGGCCGTGCCGCCCGCCCCTGTCGCCTACCTGCCACCGCCCGGCCCGCCGGTGGTCTATGCGCCGCCGTCCTATGGCTATGAAACGGGCGTGCCGGTCTATGCGGTGCCGGCGCCACCCCCGCCCGTCGTGGTCGCGCCATCCGTCGGGATCGGCATCGGGCTTGGTTGGGGGCGGGGCTACTGGGGCGGGCCTGGCTACTGGGGTCGGCCCGGCTATTGGGGCCGGCCTGGTTATTGGGGCCGGCCTGGTTATTGGGGCCGGCCTGGTTATTGGGGCCGGCCCGGCGGATATTACCGGCGCTGGTGACCCCTACCGCAGCGTGACGATCACCGGCGTGTGGTCGGATGGCTGCATTTCGCTCCGCGGCGCAGTGTCCACCTCACAGGCCTCGATGCGCTCTGCGAGTTCCGGGCTCAGCAATGCGTGGTCGATGCGCAGGCCGCGATTGGTCTCGAAGGCAGCGCCGTAATCCCAGTAGGTGAACAGCGTCTCCGACGGGTGCAGCGCCCGCAACGCATCGGTCAGGCCAAGATGCTGCAGGGCGCGGAACTGCGCCCTGCTTTCCGGCCGCACCAGCGCATCGGTTGGCGGCAGCGCGCCCGGGGCCAGGTCCGCATCGGTCGGGCAGACATTGAAGTCGCCCAGCACCGCGAAGGGGGTGAAGCTGTCCAGCCGGTCGGCCGCGACCGCCCGTAGCCGCTCCATCCAGCCGATCTTATAGGCGAAGCCTGCGTCACCGCCGGAATTGCCATTGGGCAGGTAGATGCCCGCCGCGTTGATGCCCGCCGCCCGCACCTCGATGTAGCGGGCCTGGGTGTCCTCGCCGTCGCCGGGCAGATGCTCCGCCACGATCTCGAAGGGGATGTTCGCGATGACCGCGACGCCGTTGCGCCCGCCGGACTGGCCGACGGCACGGGTCGTGTAGCCCAGTGCCTCGAAGTCTCCGCACGGCACCTGCTCGGCGGTGCAGCGGGTTTCCTGGAGGAACAGGATCTCGGGCTTCACCCTGTCGAGGAAGCGCGCCACATGGCCGGCCCGCTGCCGGATCGAGTTCACGTTAAAGGTCGCGAGTTTCATGGGGCCTCGGCAGGCTGATGACGAAGGATGGACCGGGAGCGCCGCATTCCATACCGCGAATTGCCTCGGGCTGGCGCCAGCGGACCGCAGATGACGGCAGCGATGGAGCCCAGGGGCGAGGCGGGGAGGGCGCGCATCGTCCTCTCGTTTCCGTGTGTGCGTTGCAGCACCGCAGGCGGCACGCCTCGCATGCTGCTGTTGCCCGCGCAATCCGCAACGGAACTCGTCCCATGGCCCGGCATATCGACTTGCCGAGGACCGGCGCCCTGCGCCGGATCGCCCCGGCCATCACGCCGTCCGCACCGATGCCGCATAGACGGCACCGGGGCTCAGCCATCCGCCACGCGATCTGGGCGCTCGGAGCCTGGACCCTGCTGGCCCTGCTGCACCCGGGGACGGCCGGCGCCGAGCACGAATCCAGCGCGGATGCGCCGCACCCGACGGTCTTCGCGAGCCTGCCATTCGCCGCCACCCTGACCCTTCCCGCGCAACCGGCCGATGCGGCCCGGATGGGTGTCGTGGTCATCGCGCATGACCGCCTCGGCTCGGATACCCGGGCGGAACCCTATGCGGTCCAACTGCTCGGCGCCGGGATCGCCGTTCTCGATGTGCTGCAGCCCGACGCTGAGGCGGCGGAACTCGACCTGGCCGCCGCGGCCCTCGCCACGGACAACCGCTTCGATCCGCGGCGGATCGGGCTGCTCGCCTTCGGCGCGGGCGGCATCGCCGCGGCCCGGACCCAGGCACCGTTCCGAGCCCAGGCGCTGTTCTACCCTGGCTGCGCGACGGTGGCCGCGCTGTTGCCGGGCGTCATCCGGCGCCGCGCAGATACCGAGATCCTGCTGGCCCATGGCAGCGAGGACGGCGCCAACCCGGCGCCTGCCTGCGAGGCAACCGCCAACCTCATGCGCGCCCAGGGCGCCGGGGTGCGTCGCGTCGAATATGCAGCGGCTGGCTATGCCTGGGACCGCCCGGCCTTCGGCCTCGAGGGCCGGTCGCTGCTGCCGCGTCCGGACGGCCAGGGCCGCGTCGTCTCCGTCCCGAGGCCCGACCTCACCGGCCTGTCGGCGACGACGGTCGCGTCCTTCTTCGCCAGGGCGTTGCGCCCGGCGGCGCAATAACGGCCGGCGTCAGCCGACCGAGAAGGACGTCCCGCAGCCGCAGGCCGACACGGCCTGCGGGTTGCGGATCGCGAAATGCGCGCCGATCAGTTCCTCGGCCCAATCCAGTTCCGCCCCGGCCAGCAGGTCGAGGGAGACGGGATCCACGAAGACCCGGCCCGGCCCGTCGCCGACGATCAGGTCTTCCTCGGTGGGGGCGTCCTCCAGACCGAATTTGTACTGGAAGCCCGAACAGCCGCCGGCCTCGACGGCCAGGCGCAGTCCGGCCGCAGGGCGGCCATCGCGCGAGGCGATCTCGGTAATCTGGGCGTGTGCGCGGTCGGTGACGCGGAAGGCGGGGGCGGTGCTGGTGCCGTCGGGCATGGCGGGCGGAACTCCTCGGGGATCAAGATAGGCGCTCCGGCGGCCCGTTCCAACGCGGGTCATGCGGTTGCCGGGGGGCGCGCCCGGGTGCTACGGCCCCGGCCATGGTTCTCGCGCCCCACGCCGTCCGGCCCGAGACCTCCCGCGGCCGGCTGTATCCGGAGGCGGGGGGCGATACGCGCTCGCCCTTTCAGCGGGACCGCGACCGCATCATCCACGCCACATCGTTCCGGCGGCTGCAATACAAGACGCAGGTCTTCGTCTATCACGAAGGCGACCATTTCCGCACGCGCCTGACCCATTCCATCGAGGTCGCGCAGATCGCCCGGTCCATCGCGCGGCTGCTGGCGCTGGACGAGGACCTGGCCGAGGCGCTGGCCCTTGCGCATGACCTTGGCCACCCGCCCTTCGGCCATGCCGGGGAGGATGCGCTGAACAGCGCGATGAAGCCCTATGGCGGTTTCGACCACAATGCGCAGTCGCTGAAGGCGGTGACGCTGCTGGAAGCGCGCTATGCCGGCTTCGACGGGCTGAACCTGACCTGGGAGACGCTGGAGGGCCTCGCCAAGCACAACGGCCCGCTGCGCCGCCCCGCGCCCTACATCGCCGAATACGATGCAACGCATCCGCTCGACCTGCGCACCCATGCGAGCGCGGAGGCGCAGGTCGCGGCGCTCGCGGACGACATCGCCTACAACAACCACGACCTGGATGACGGGCTGCGCGCGCGGCTGTTCACGCTGGACGAGGTGGGCGCGCTGCCGCTGATCGGTGACGCTCTGGCCGAGGCGCGCGCCGCCGGACCCGGCACCGCCGAGGACCGCGTGGCGCCCGAGATGATCCGCCGCGTCATCAACATGATGGTCGGCGACGTCGTGGCCGAGACGCGCCGGCGCATCGCCGCGCTGAACCCCGCCACGGTGGACGACGTCCGCCGGGCGCGCGGGCCGGTGGTCGCCTTCTCGGCGGCGATGGCCGAGGCGAACCTCGCCCTTAGGGAGTTCCTGTTCACGCGGATGTATCGCCATTGGCGGGTGAACCGCACCATGGCGAAGTCGAAGCGCGTGGTGCAGGTGCTGTTCAGCCTGCTGCATGGTGGACCGCAGATGCTGCCGCCGCTGTGGCGTGCCCGCGCGGGCGATGCAGGCAGCCTGCAATGCGCCCTGGTGGTCTGCGACTACATCGCCGGCATGACCGACCGTTATGCGCTGGAGGAGCACCGGCGCATGACAGACCCGGACGTGCCCGGTTAGGCAGCGGCACTCCGCCATTCCATTCCGCGGACAGACCGGATAGCGTCCCCGCTTGGGGTGCCCGGGGAGTTGATGCGATGAGCGGCTCAGACGGCTCGAAGCGGACCGTGTCGCAGGGCGGCCTGACCAGCCAACGGCCGAAACGATCCCGCCGCGAGTATCGCGAATTCGACATCGCGGAAGCGTGGGACAATTTCGCCGCCGAAGAGCAGGACGGCGACCATGCCGACCACTCCGCACAATGTCGCGCCGTGATCTTCGTCGACAGCAACGAGTTCGATTCCGACCCCGAAGGGTATGAAGGCCAAACCGGCAACGGCCACGGCCATGCCGAGATGGACGCGCTCGATTTCCTGATCGGCAGCATGGGCAAGGAGGCCGTGGAGGCCGTGCTGCAGGAAGGCGCGGTGACGCTGGATTGCGTCGGCAAGCCCTGCTGCGTCCAGTGCTCGACGATGCTGGGCCTGCTCAACATCGGGCCGAGGACGCCCGCGACGAAGAAATCCCGCAACACCATGCTGGCCGGCGGTGCCTGGTCGGTGTCGTTGCGCCTCAAGACCTTTCTCACGGAGAAGTGGCACCTGAAGGACGCCGACATCGAGGCCTTCGCAGCCATGAACCAGAGCAATTTCGACCGGACCCTGTAGCGTCGGCCCCACGCCGGCCGAAGGCGGCGTCGGCGCATCGGCCACGGCAAATCGTCGATGGCCCGGCCGGGGTGGCTACGCCCGGGCGCCGGCATGGCGTATCAAGCGCCCCGACCTTCTTGCCTGAGCATCATATGACCGAGAACATCTTCACCCTGCTGACGCAGCAAGTGCGCGGCGCGCTCGCCGCCCTGGTGCCCGACCTGCCGGCCGAAGCACTCGCCCGCGTGCAGGTGGAACCGCCGCGCGATGCCACGCATGGCGACATGGCGACGAATGCGGCGCTGGTCGCAGCGAAGCCTGCGCGCATGCCGCCGCCAAAGATCGCCGCCGCCCTGGCGGAGAAGCTGGCCGCGCTGCCCATGGTCACGGAGGCGACGCCGGCCGGTCCCGGCTTCGTCAACCTGCGGCTCGACGAGGATTTCCTCCGCGCCCAGGTGCCGGCCGTGCTGCGCGCCGGCGAGGCCTATGGCAACAGCAGGCTCGGCGCCGGGGTGCGCGCGAATGTCGAATATGTCTCGGCGAACCCGACCGGGCCGATGCATGTCGGGCATTGCCGCGGTGCCGTGGTGGGCGACGCGCTCGCCAACCTGATGGCCAAGGCCGGCTGGGCCGTCACCAAGGAATATTACGTCAACGACGCGGGCAACCAGGTCGCGGCGCTCGGTTGGGCGGCTTATTGGCGCTACCTCCGCGCCGTCACGCTCGACGCCGATGAGTGGAATGCCGAGAACACCGAACAGCGCTTCGGCGTCGCGCTGCAGTATCGCGGCGACTACCTGGTCGCCGTCGGCGATGCGCTGGCCGAACGCTTCGGCGATGGCCTGATGCCACGCCGCATCGAAGGCGGTGCGCTGGCGGAGGAGGAGACGATCTCCGCCTACGCCCCCGCGCTGGAACGCGGCTGGCTGGTCAGGACCGCCTGGCTGGACAACGCGCGGGAGACGGCGGTGGCGATGATGATGGCCGAGATCCGCGAGGACCTCGCGCTGCTCGGCGTCACGCAGGATGTCTTCACCTCGGAGCGTGCGCTGGTCGAGGCCGGCGCGGTGGAAGGCGCGGTGCGCCTGCTGGAGGAGAAGGGCCTGATCTACGAGGGCGTGCTGGAACCGCCCAAGGGCAAGACGCCCGATGATTGGGAACCGCGCCCGCAGACCCTGTTCCGCGCCACCGATTTCGGCGACGACGTGGATCGGCCGCTGCGCAAGTCCGACGGCACCAACACGTATTTCGCCAATGACATCGCCTATCACGCGGATAAGGTGCGGCGTGCGCAGCAGTTGCTGATCGATGTCTGGGGCGCGGATCATGGCGGCTATGTCTCGCGCATGCAGGCGGCTGTGCGCGCGGTCTCGGATGGCGAGGTGCCGCTCGAGATCGTGCTGTGCCAGATCGTGCACGTCGTGAAGGCGGGCCAGCCGGTGCGCATGTCGAAGCGCGCCGGCACCTACATCACGCTGCGCGACCTGATCGAGGAAGTCGGCCGCGACGCGGTGCGCTTCACCATGCTGACGCGGAAGTCCGACGCGCAGATGGAATTCGACCTCGACAAGGTGGTCGAGCAGTCGCGCGACAACCCCGTTTTCTACGTGCAGTACGCCCATGCGCGCTGCCGGTCCGTGCTGCGCCAGGCCGAGGCGACGGACGCCACGCTGACGGCCGATCTGGCCGCCGTACCGCTGACGGCGCTGACCGATCCGGCGGAAATGGCGTTGATCCGGCGAATCGCTGCCTGGCCGCGCACCGTGGAAGCGGCCGCAACAGCGCGTGAACCCCATCGAATCGCGTTCTATCTAGGGGACTTGGCCGGGGACTTTCATGTATTGTGGAACCGCGGTCGCGACGATTCGACGCTGCGGTTCATCCGGGCGGAGGACCCCGAAGCGACCCGGGCCCGGCTGGCCCTCGTCGCGGCGACCGCGACGGTGATCCGATCGGGCCTCGGCGTCATGGGGGTGACGCCGGTGGAGGAAATGCGCTGACGGGCTTGCCCATGGCCCAGGGGGGTGGCGCGTGACAGAAGTACCGGTGCCGTCCTATCGCGTCCGGCGTTCCGATGATGGCGGGCCGCCCTGGCGCATGGTCGCCTTCGGTGGCGGCCTCGCCGGCGTGCTGCTGGTCGGCGGCGCGGCGTGGTGGGGCCTGTCGCATATCGGCGGGCCGCGTTCCGTGCCGTTGATCGAACCGGATCCGCGCCCGTTCAAGGTGCGCCCGGATGATCCCGGCGGGCTGCGCGTGCCGAACCAGGACGAACTGATCTTCGAGCGTAACCGCGGCAGCACCGCCCAGCCGCCCGGCGCACGCCTGGCGCCAGAGCCTGAGGCC